>QWOR01000271.1 GCA_003669575.1 Planctomycetota bacterium
AGGAACCAGCACTGCTGAAGAAGGGGAGTCGGGAAGCGCATGAAACATCCGGAGGGTGACAGGCTTCAAACTGTCGGGACGAGGTTGAGAGGGGAAGAAATGGGGTGTGGAGGGAACACTAATCGACGCTAATCCGGAGACTGGCTGACGATGCGTCGCTGGTGCCTTTTTCTCAAGGGACCTTCCGGATGAGTGTGTATTAGTATCGATTAGTGTTCCTTCTTTCTTTGATCTTCGGACTGCGGAACCACACCCCTCAGCTGCTGGCACTGCGGTAGTGGCTCAGTGACCACTTGAAAACCTTCCGAGATCCCCACAAGCTGACAGCGGTCATGGCCGGTGCCAGAAGTACGACCCAGCTGTTAGGAGTGAGGGCCTTGTTAAGGAACATGCGGGAAGGCACAGTCACGACCAGCAGAATCGGGATGATGAACGAAAACCCGAACCAGAAGAACTCACCTGCCAGACCCTGGCGGTACACGTCGCCGGGGTAGCGGGCGAACGATGTGACGTAGAACCAGAAGTCATACAACCCCTGGTTTCGTCCCATGAAGACCGCGGCACTCGCGAGTGCGATCATCATGCTATAGAAGAAACCGACAGCCACCAACACGAGAAAGGCGTACATAATCGCACTGCCGAAGGTCACTGTCACGTGCGCCTGAACGACCGAGTAAGTCAGTAAACCCAATGAGACGATGACCTGGGCCAGCAGCGACATATCGACCGTCTGAAACGAAACGAGAAACTGCGTATCGATCGGTTTCACCAGAGCGAAATCGAGATTTCCGGTCCGGATCTGCTCGCTCAGGTTCGCACAGTTCGGCATGAACAGCATCTCGACGAACGAGTTGACCAGCATACCGGTCGCCATGAACCCGTAGTACTCGGGCTTAGTCCAGTCACGAATCGTCGTCACCTTTCCATAGATGATCTCGAACAACAATAGCTGGGCTGCGATCCAGAAGCAGGTCGTGACCACTTCGATCAGGAAATGCCAGCGAAAGATCATTTCCCGCGAGAGCGAGACCTTCAGAAATGTGAGCCACACCCGCCAGTAACGGGGGCGAAACGGAGCGGGGGATGGAGATGGGGACGACATGCGCAAATGACTCGGAACGAGAGGAGTAGTCACTCTACGTTAGCCGACAGACTTCATCGACGACAGAGAGCAGCACGTGTGTGCCTGCCGCTCTCGATGAGGAGTCTGTCTGTCCCTTGACTCTCCTGTTCGTGGCGAGTCAGATCAGCGGGTATTTGATGAATCTCCTCGAAGTTCGGAGACACGCGATGCGCTCGATGGATTACTGCTGGATAATTGGTTTGCTGTTTGGACTCTCCTCAACCGTTGCCTTGGCGGGGAAGGCCGACGGACATCTGGACTTCTACTTCATCGATGTTGAAGGGGGAGCTGCTACGCTGATCGTGACACCGACCGGAGAGTCGATCCTGATCGACAGCGGGTACCCCGACAACGGAGGGCGTGATCTGCAGCGGATCCTGACCGTCGTCAAAGATGTGGCTGGCCTGCAACAAATCGACCACGCAGCTGTGTCACACTGGCATCTCGATCATTACGGCAATCACGCATCGCTGGCGGGGAGCATCTCGATCGGGAACTTCTGGGACCGTGGCATTCCCGACATGCTGGACGAAGACAAAGACTTCGCCGAACGCATCGCCAAGTACAAGGCCGCCTGTAACAACCAGTCGAACACCCTTCACGCTGGGAATCGATTCGACCTTGAATCACCAAAGACTCCACTGTCGGTTGAGGTTGTCACTGCCAGTCGCCAAGTCATCGCCAACACTGGCAAACCCAACCCGTTCGCCAAAGAGCATAAGCCGCAACCCGTCGATCACTCGGACAACGCCGCGAGCCTGAGCTTCATGATTCAGTACGGAAAGTTCCGGTTCCTCTGCTGCGGTGATCTGACCTGGAACACGGAAGCGGAACTGGTGACACCGAATAATCCGCTCGGACATATCGATCTCTTCATGGTGACTCATCACGGGTTGAACGTAAGTAACAACCCGGTATTGGTGAAGGCGATCGATCCGGTCGTGTCGGTCTGTTGTAATGGCCCCACCAAGGGGGGTGCCAAGGAAACCATTGAGACGCTGCGTGCCTGTCCTTCCCTGAAAGCGATGTACCAGCTGCATCGCAATGTGGCGTTGAATGCCGACGAACAGACCCCACTTGAGTTCATTGCCAACACAGAACCGACCGTGAACTGCTCCGGGCAGTGGATCAAAGCCAGCGTGCTGCCCGATGGCGAGTCGTTTACCGTACAGATTGGGAAGGACGGAGAACAGAAGAGTTATCAGTGCCAGTAACGCGAGCAAGCGATGTCCGGCGGCGGTGAATGTGCGTCTGCTCGCTGTAGTGTCAAATACCCCTCCCTTTCCCCCACAGTGGGGGAAAGGGAGGAAAAGAAACTGACTATTGAGTGAGCGTGCTCAACGAGCCGCCCTGAGATTGCCAGGCTGGGGCTGAGCGACAGTCTTCGGCTTCACCTTGAGGACCAGGACGCCGAGGGGCGGGATCGTCAGCGAGATGCTCTGTGCCTGACCGTGGCAGGGGATCGCCTCGGTCTCGACACCGCCGCCGTTCCCGACATCGGTTCCACCATACCAGCGTGCATCGCTGTTCAGGATCTCCTGCCAGAGACCCGGCAACGGAACTCCAATGCGGTAATTCTCTCTCGGAACTGGCGTCATATTGAACACCACAGCCACCTGCTCACTCGGCGATTTTCCTTTGCGGATCCAGCTGAGGACGCAGTTCTGACTATCGTCGGCGTTAATCCACTGAAACCCTTGCGGGTCGTGGTCGAGTTCATGCAGAGCGGGTTGTTCGCGGCTCACCCGGTTGAGGTCGCGCACAAAGTTGAAGATCCCGGCGTGTTCTGGCTTTTCTAACAACGGCCATTCCAGCTGGGTATCGTGGTTCCATTCCGACCATTGAGCGAACTCGCCCCCCATGAAGAGGAGCGGCTTGCCGGGTGAAAGGAACTGAGATCCGAACAGCAGTCTCAGGTTCGCGAACTTCTGCCAGGGATCTCCCGGCATCTTCTTGATCAGCGAGCCTTTGAGATGGACCACCTCGTCATGCGACAGCGGCAAGACGAAGCTCTCCGTAAACGCGTACATCGAACGGAAAGTAAACTCATTCTGATGATGTGATCGATAAATTGGTTCACGGGCGAAGTACTTCAACGAGTCATTCATCCACCCCATATCCCACTTCATGCTGAATCCGAGACCGCCGTCGTAGACCGGTCGGGAAACCAGAGGCCAGCTGGTCGATTCCTCGGCTATTGTCAGGATGCCTGGGAACTCGGCATGCAGCGAGACATTCATGTCCTTCAAGAACTGAACCGCTTCCAGGTTCTCACGCCCCCCATGGATGTTGGGAATCCACTGACCCGCAGGGCGGGAGTAATCCAGGTGCAACATCGACGCGACCGCATCGACCCGCAGTCCGTCGACGTGATAGACATCACACCAGAATCGTGCATTCGACAGCAGGAAATTGCGGACCTCGTCCCGCCCATAATTGAAGATGTAAGTGTTCCAGTCGGGATGGAACCCTTTCCGGGAGTCCTCATGCTCATACAAAGCCGAGCCATCGAACCGACCCAGCCCATGCGGATCGGTCGGGAAATGACCCGGAACCCAGTCGATCAGCACACCAATGTCGTTCTGGTGGCAGTAATCGACAAAGAACTGAAAGTCCTGCGGACTGCCATACCGCGATGTCGGGGCAAAGTAAGCGGTCGGCTGATATCCCCATGACCCGTCAAAGGGGTACTCCGACACCGGCATCAGTTGCAGGTGAGTAAACCCCAGGTCTTTCGCATGTGCGACCAGCTGCACAGCCAGTTCACGGTAGCTGCAGTACTTCCGGTTGTCCCAGGGCCGACGCCAGGACCCCAAATGAACCTCATAGATCGAAATCGGCTTCTGATACCAGTTCGTCTGGGTTCGCCGCTGCATCCACGACTGATCTTTCCAGTCATAGTTATCCAGAACGGAGCAAACGATACTCGCGGTTTTCGGGGGCGGTTCCGAGAAGAAGGCGTAAGGGTCGGCCTTCTCCAGGATCTTTCCCGAAGTGGTTCGCAGGCTGTACTTGTAGTGCTCACCGGACCCGATACCGGGCACAAATCCGTACCAGACTCCATTCGGACTGGAGCTCAGATAAAACTCGCCATGCCGCCAGCCATTGAAGTTGCCAATCACACAGACTTCGGTGGCCTGAGGCGCCCAGACCGCAAAATAAACACCCGCTCGACCGTCTTGTATGGTGGCATGAGCCCCGAGGTGGCGGTATGTCGTACAGCTCATTCCACGCCTCATCGCCTGTAGGTCGACTGGGGAGGGAAGAACCTCACCGGCTAGCATGTCAGACCCCTCGATCCATCACTCGGCCAAGTTACAGAGCGCTGTCCCCTGCCTGATCATTGGTCATCACGCCGCCGCATTCTATCCGGGAAGGAGACTCTTCGCGACTCCCCGAAAAATGACTGACAAATGGGAAAGCGACTTTTCTATTTGGCCTAATTGCCTACTATCTGTCGACTTTCCGGGTTCTCTTGGCGTCGAATCGAGTTCCCACGCCTCTGGCTTTGGGGATTCGCCTCGTCCCCTAGCTTCCGCCTCTCGATCGGCTTGGATCATCGAATGCAGCGAGTTTTCGTCTCAGGAGTCGGACTCGTCTGCCCGCTGGGAAATGACCAGAAGTCGGTCTGGAAGAAACTACTGGCTGGTCAGTCGGGGATCTCACAGCTGACTCAGATCGATGTTTCGGATCTGGAGGTCAAGATCGGTGGAGAAGTGCGGGAATTCGACCCGAAAGTGGTCGAGGTCAACGAACACACTTCCGCCCGTAAAATGGATCGGGCCTCACAATTCGCCGTTGCAGCTGCGTTACAGGCTCTGCAGGACGCCAGTTTGGATAAGTTGTGTCTCGGCTCACGCGGGGCTGTGGTGATGGGCGCCGGGCTCTCGGGTCTTCTGACGCTTCAGGAGCAGACCGAAAACCTTCTGCGGGGCGGACCCCGCAGGGTCAGTCCAATGACGATTCCGCTACTGATGCCCAATGCAGCTGCGGCTAACGTTTGTATTGCAACCGGATTTAATGGCCCGGCTTATACCGTGAGCAGTGCATGTGCCTCCAGCGGGCACGCGATGATCGATGCCGCACGCCTGATTGCCTGCGGCGAAGCTGATGTCGTGATCACGGGAGGGACGGAAGCCTCGCTCACTCGCCTGGGCATGTCCTCGTTCATCAACATGCGGGCGATGGCCAAGGGCTTTAACGATAACCCGACTGAAGCTGTGCGGCCATTTGACCGGGAACGGGGTGGTCTGATCATGTCGGAAGGAGCAGGGTGCCTCGTCTTTGAATCCGAGTCGCACCTGCGGCAACGCAAAGGAACGGCGTACGCGGAATTCCTGGGCCGGGGCGTCACATCAGATGCGTTTCATATCACACAGCCCGATCCGACAGCCAGAGAAGCTGGCCGGTCAGTTACCGAGTGCCTGCAGAACTGCAAAGTCCTCCCCGAAGAGATCGCTGACCGGGTCTATGTGAATGCACACGGGACAGCTACGAAATTCAATGATGTCGCCGAAACACTGGCACTCAAGATTGGCTTTGGCGATGCCGCGAAACATCTGCGTATCAGCTCCACCAAAAGTATGTCAGGCCACCTGATCGGGGCGGCGGCGGGCTTGGAGATGGGGATCTGCTGCATGGCTCTGGTCGATCAGAAGTTGCCACCGACAATCAACCTGAAGAATGCAGACCCATACTGCGATCTGAATTACATCCCGGGATCAGCGATCGATGCGAAAATCGATTATGCGATGAACGTCAGTTTTGGTTTTGGTGGCCATAACGTCTGCTTACTCATTGGCCGGGGCGACGATCCAAGCCTTATCCGCGGCTCTGTAGCTTAAACTTGAGTTCTCGGACCTTGAGGCTGGGATGTTCTGCTTTCAGGCGGGCCAGAATCGTCGCCTTGTGAAAGCTCACAAGCTCCGCCAGTAGCGCTGAACTGGAGACCAGTATCTGAAGTGTTCCGTTCCGCAGCGTGGTGGGCCGTGAACCTTCGGCAATCTCAGGTCCAGCAACACTCTTCCATGCATCCGCCAGTTGGCGATCGCCACGGATGCGACCAATGCCACGCATGGCAATGACCTTAGAGAGAACATCGCCCAGCTTGGAGACCTCTCGAATGGGAGGCGGGAGATTCCCTGGTTCAGGCGGCTTTTGGGGATGCATCACGCCCTCAGGAAAGAACCAGGCCTCGATGACGCTGGCCACCAGTTGCCTGCGTTAGTCCCGAGCCAGCGGCATGACAACGTAGGTGTAGTTGTCGTCCGCCTTGAACACCGCTGCGCTATTCTCATCGACCATCTTGAGCGTGACCTGGCTCGACGGATCGAGAACTTTCAGGAAGTCAGCCACGAACTTCGGGTCGAAAGTCACCGAGATGTCATCGCCTTCTAAGCTGATTGGCAGCTGGATCGAAGAAGTCCCGACATCGCTGGCCGAGCTTTTGAGTGTCAGAGCTCCGGAATCGAAGGAGAAGTCGACGCCCTTGCTGTCTTCATTGGTGACGATCATGGCCTGCCGCACTGCCGACAGGAACGGCCCCACGACGAATGAAATCGTCCGGGTCGTTTCATCAGGAATCACGTCCTGGTAACGCGGGAAGCGTCCTTCAACCAGTCGGGCATAAATCGTCGAATTTCCGCTCCGTACCAGTACATCGTTCGCGTGGAGGGCAATGTGGACCTCTTGGTCACCACTCTGGATGCTGCGTTCAATCAGCTGCATCGCCTTGGCGGGAATGACCGGAGCAACCACTTCCTCGGACACGCTTCCATGGGCACTGGCCGCTGCGGTGTATACGGCAAGACGGCGGCTGTCAGTGGCTGCGAGAGTGACGCTGTCCTTACGCATTTCCATCAGCACTCCGCCCAGAGCGTACCGCGTGCTTTCGACATCGGTCGAAAAGATCGTGCGCTGGATCCCCTGCTTCAGGACGGAACCGACCAGAATGTGGTAGTCCTTTTCCTTGAAGGCGGTGACTTCGGGGAATTCCGCCGGGTCTTCGACAGACAGTTTGAATTCGCTCTGACCTGACTTAATGGTCAGTGAGCGATCGGTCACATCGATTGTCACTTCGGGGTCCTGCAGTTCGCGCAGGATCGCGGTCACCCGCTGGGTGGGCAGCAACACTTCCCCGGTCGAGTTCGATTTGACTTCGGGCATCTGGTACCGGATGCCGACTTCCTGATCGGTTCCGATCAGAGTGGCCACTCCATCAGCGACCGTCAGCTTGATGTTTTTGAGAATCTCTTTGGTGGTTCGAGTCGGTAACACTCCACTGACCGTTGCGAGAGCAGTCGCGAGAAGTTGACGTGAGCAGATCAGGTTCATGGAAGTCGTTCTTTCCGAAGAACAAAGAAGATTGAATCACCAGTATCAGTATAGTCCGCCAAAAAGCGAGTCAATGAAGGGATGATTCCGACACAAGTGTAACAGTGCAAACAGTTTGTTTCAAAGGATCAGAAAAACTGACTGTGGAAAAAGTGGCGGTCGAACGTTGGTGAATCGTGGCTCATTGTTGGGGAGTGGTGACGGTTCTGATTCCAGGCTGGTAACGACCACAATCTTGAGAATTTCACTCACAGGCGTCACCTATTTATCAACACGTTACTCACATCATCGGGAATCGATTCGTATCGGTTCCAGCTTAAGGTGGGAGGTTTTGGTAAGAGGTACGAGTGCTTTTATCCGGACGGTCGGAAAAATCCTCCTTCCAGGACTAATCGATCCACTCGCGACAACCAGCACGACGATACCCCGAGAAGACAGAGAGTCTATACGTCTGGGGGGACGTGTCCATGCGAAAAAGTTCACCTGCCCGAAATCGTTGGTTTACCGCTGTGGCCATTACGTGCCTGTCGGGGTTCGCCTTGTGCGGATGTGCCCGAGGAACACGGGATGTTGCCACCAGCCTGAAAGACAACGCGGCTCGAGAAGCGGTCGAAGCAGAACGCAAGATCGCCGAACGGAAACGGGGCGAGTCCCAGGCACTCAGCTCAAAAGAGAAGTTTGCCTCGAAGGAAAAGCCAGTTGCTCCCCAGAAGAGCGAGAAAGGTCTGGCTTCATCGAGCAAGAATCCCTTTGATCTCCAGGAGACGAAAAAGGGCACAAGTGCCCTGGCCAAGAGTCCCGCGAAGAAGCCAAGCAAGTCGGCCTCCCAGGACCCGAAGGGTGAATTGGCCACTGCGGAATGGGCAGGAGACTCGATTGATCGTCGCGTGAAGACCGTTTCGGGAGAGACGGATGTTGATGATGTCGAAGTCGCTGAGCCACTGCTCGACTCACGAGGACGTGAGGTTGTGGCTTCGGATCTCTTCGATGAGTCAGAAGTCCCTACGAAAGAGAAATCAGACGCCCAGGGAAAGACAGCTGCGAAATCGTCCCGGAGCCTGGAATCGAAATCTGATCTGAGCGGGAAGAAGGAAACTCTGGCCACCCAGAAACCAGAATCGGTTTCGCTCGACGATCATCCCTGGGCGAAAGAATCTCCGGCTGCCGAGCAATCGAGTGAGCGGGGGAAAAAGAAAGATGCCCAGAAGTTTGCCAAAACACCTCTGGCTGACATCAGTCCCGATGATTTGAAAGACGATCCGCTGGAAGAAAGCTCGGCAGCTTTCCAGAAGAGTGGATCGTTGAAGAAAGATCCACTCAAGTCGGATCAGTCAACGCTGGAGGAAGCTCAGCAACTTGAAGCGAAGGCCCGGGTTCAAAGCCTGCTTTCGCAGTCAAAGTCCTTAGTCAATCAGGGTGAGTTGCGGTCCGCATACCGGTTGGCTCAGCAGGCAGAGCGAATCGCCGACAGCGAGGATCTGTACTTTACCGCGGGAGAAGACCAACCAGCGGATGCAGTGCGGGCAGTGCTGATGAAGATTCGCTTTGAGGAGAACAAGCTTGCCGCTCGAAAAACATCCAGCGGTTTGGCAGAGGTGACGGAACTCAAGAACAAAACAACGAAGTCTGGAAATCAGGTCAGTCACGCGAAGAAGGAATTCTCCAACGTTCCTGATGGCTGGTCGACCGCTTCAAAACCTGTGGAAGAAGACTCCAGTGTGTTTGAAGCCCCCGAGAAAACGGGTGGTTCAAACAACCCCTGGGCCAAGTCGGACTTCGTGGCTGTGGCTCCACGTTCGATGGAGATCAAGCCCGGTCCGATTCCACAGACAGTTCGTTCGATACCCGCTTTTCCTGATACTCAGGATCAGTGGCGAGGGGTGGCAAACGAGCCCATGTCATTGGGAAGTAAGTCGTCTGGAATCCAGGCCTCCGGCTTTGAATCGTCGGCACAGGCGGCATTCCAGAAGACCAAAGTCACCCATGCGGCGATGCCCGTGCCGCCTGCAGGTACGGGGGTTGGATCGATTCCCGAGTCAGCTGTGGGTCCACTCACCGTGAATTCCATGCAGGCTCCCGCCCCCTCGGATCAGATCGTCACATCAGAGGCATTTGCCAAACCAGCAAACAAAGTTGAAAGCCAGGAGCAATCTGAACCCGTTGTGAAGCCTGTGCCCGGTTCGCTGGCCAGTACCGATGATTGGCGGAATCAGAATTTGGCGGATATCGCCGTGACCCGGTCGCCTCTGCTCGTGGCTCCACCGCCACCAGAGGAACCGTCCGTGGCAAAAAATCTTGCAGCTGATTTGATGGACGACAGCCTCGGAATCGACGTGCAGGAGCCGGTTCCAGTGAAGCAGTCGCAGTCCAAGTTGTGGCTGGTCTTCGCGGCGGCAGCTGGAGCATGTGCGATGTTGTTCGTACGTCGGCGCCCAGCCCGGGTCGCTCGTTCAGCTGAGCCTGCGAAATAAATTCGTCGGATATTCAGAGTCGAAGCAACAGGTCGCTGGTCACTCAGCGACCTGTTTTGTTTTCATCTCAGCAAAATTCTTCAGGAGCTGCAGGCCGACTTTCTGACTCTTCTCCGGATGGAACTGAGCTGCGGTCAGATTGCCACGTGCGATCATGGCGACGAAATCACTGCCGTGGTGACTGGTGGCGGCAATGAGCCCCGGGTCCTGGGGAACCACGTGATAACTGTGAACGAAGTAGAAATGCGACCCGGGAGCAATATCCTTCAGGACCGGATGGTTCGGCTGTGTCAGTGTCAGCGAGTTCCAGCCCATGTGCGGGACCTTGAGGTCAGGCTGGGACTTGAACCGGACGACCTGACCCGGGATGACACCCAGCCCCTCGTGTTCGCCGTCTTCGTAGCTGACATCAAACAAGAGTTGCAGCCCCAGGCAGATCCCCAGGAACGGCTTGCCACTTTCGATGGCATCGTGAATCGCTGGCACGAAATCGAGCCGTTTGAGTTCGGCGATCGCATCGCGAAATGCGCCCACACCCGGCAGTACCACGCGGTCGGCAGTTGCCAGATCGCGCGGGTTGTTCGTAATCACGGCCTCAAAGCCCAGCTTCTCGAACGCCTTTTGGACGCTTCGCAGATTGCCCATTCCGTAGTCGACGATGTGCAGCATGGGTGGAGAGTTTTCAGTCGTCAGTTGTCAGTGATCAGGTCAAATCCCAGAGGTCCTGCACTGGTGAATGACAACTGACAACTTCAATGGGTTCAGGCCAGCGGGAGGCTGACTGGCTGCTGTTTCTCGATGCTTTGTGAGACGGCTTCGGTGAACTCCATGTATTTCACCGCGTCGGCGAATGTCGTGTACATCACGGGCTCTTCACCGCGGATCGCGCCGATGAATTCCGCTTCAACTCGCCAGCTTTCGCGAGTCTCCGGGGCGAGTTCGATTTCCTTGAGTTCACCCTGGCTGTGATAACCGGCGAAGAGCTGTTCCTTCAGGCCGAAGACGACCTTGATCGTGCCCCGGCTGCCGTAGAGGTGGATCTGTTTGCCGGGTCCGAAGAGTACCGTACCGCTCAGATGGTAAATGCCGCGGGCACCTTTTTCGGTCTGTGTCAGAATCTGCACGCTGTCGGGCACGGAGCAGTTCCGGTATCCGTTGATCGAGGGATCCGGCCGCTCGATTTCAAACAATGCTGACTGAGCGAAGACCCGGTTGGGCTCGGGAAGCCAGCGGGTAAGCGTCTCATGCATAATTCCCAGCGTCAGGACGTTCTTCCCGCTGATGTTCGAGTCTTGCCGCCAGTGGATCGGTCGGGAGTAGTCCCAGAATTGATCATCAGCCCCGATGACCACGAACTCTCGCAGATCACCGATGAAGTTGTCCGCCAGGAGCCTCTTGACCTTGGTTCCGACTTCCAGACCGAATGGACTGGGGACAATCTGAGCGGTGAGTTTCGGATGGGCTTCGGCCGCCGCCAGCATTTTACGGGCTTCGGCCAGGTCGCGGGCCATCCGGGCTTCACAGAGGACATGCTTTCCGGCGGCAAGCGCGGCACAAGTCACTTCGCAGTGCATATTGGGCCAGGTGCCGATCATCACCGCATCAACGTCGGGTGATTTCACCAGGTCTTCCCACCGGTCGATCACGTGAGGAATGCCGAATTCGCGAGCGACCCGCTCACTCGATTCCCGGGAGCGGTTGGAAACAGCGACGACTTCCACGCCTTCGACAGCGCGAAACCCAGGAATATGGCGAACACGAGTGTTCGTTCCTGCACCAACAATGCCGATTCGAATGCGTGGCTTCGACATCACCGCAACCCCAGTTCAACCTTGGTCAATGGAAGCCCTACACCGTAGCGAGGAAAGGCGGGAAAGTCGACCGATTCAGGGGGGTTGACTCGTCCGAGCCGAGTCCATTGTAAAGCTGGCATTCAACCGAACCTGACTCTCCCCTTGAGTTTGATCGCTCAGATCACATTGGCGATGACTCGTACTTATTTCCGTGAAACAGAGAACTGACGGCTGATGTGTCGTGTCGTACAAGCGCTCCGAGTCCGTGGCCAGCTGGCCGTGTCCTTGACTCAGGTTCCCGAACGCGGACAATTCGACTCCTCCCAGCGGCCACGCAGCTCTGGGTGCAACAAACACACGTTTCCTGAGTGCTGTCATGAGCTTCCGTCTTTCTTCCGCCGTTAAGACCCTGCAACCATCGGCCACGATCGCAGCTGCGGCAAAAGCGAAAGCACTCAAAGCGAGCGGTGTGAAGGTTTATGACTTCACCCTGGGCGAACCTGACTTCAACACTCCCGCACATATCCGGGCCGCAGCCACAGCTGCCATGGACGCCGGGCATACGCATTACACCGCATCGGGCGGGATTCCCGAGCTGAAGCAGGCCATCTGCCAGGCGTACGAACGCGATTACGGACTCAAGTTCCAGCCGAGCCAGATTGTGGTCTCCAACGGAGCCAAGCACGCGATCCACAACGTGATCGCATCGCTCTGCGGACCCGGCGATGAAGTCATCATCCCGACGCCGTACTGGGTCAGCTATAGCGCCCTGGTCGAGCTGACGGGTGCCAAAGCGGTGTTGATCGAAACAACCCCCGACTCGGGTTACGTCCTTTCGCCCGAGCAGTTCGAGAAGGCGATCACCCCGAATACCCGACTGCTGATGCTCAACAGCCCCAGCAATCCGACCGGGGCGGTCTATCCCGTGGCTGCTCTGGAAGCCCTCGCCCGCGTGGCTGTGAAGCACCAGATCCCCGTTCTGTCCGACGAAATCTATGAGAAGCTGATCTATGGCAACTCCGAGTTCCGCTCGTTCGCCTCGTTCGGGGAAGATGTCCAGAAGCTGACGATCATCGTCAGTGGCGTGAGCAAGGCGTATGCGATGACCGGCTGGCGAATCGGCTGGTCGATCGCGCCGGTGGAACTGACCAAGGTGATCGACAACCTGCAGAGCCAGCAGACCTCAAACCCCTGCAGCATCAGCCAGTACGCAGCCATCGCCGGCCTGACCGGACCGCAGGACAGCGTCACCGCGATGCATGCGGAGTTCATCAAGCGGCGGGAATACGTGCTGGATCGCTTCCGTAAGATTCCGAACGTGAAGTTCGTTGAGCCGGGCGGAGCGTTCTACATCTTCTTCGATGTCAGCCACTACTTTGGCAAGACGCTGCAGGGGGGCAAGGTCGTCCATAACGCGACCGACTTCTGTACCGCACTGCTCGAGACCGCCCATGTCGCTCTCGTCACCGGCGATGCGTTCGGAGCCCCGGGGTTCGTCCGCCTCTCCTTTGCAACGAACATCGAAACTCTCGGTCAGGGCATTGACCGCATTGCTGGGTTCCTGAATCCGAAGTAGGCGATGCCACTTCGACACTGAGCGACTGCCCAGAGTAACCATCCTTTGTTTGCGCACGCAGTCGAGGAGAGTGAATATGAGATGGTATGCAGCTTGGGTCTGGTTGGTGCTGCTGGGTGGTTTTTGGTTGAGCTTCGCGGATGTCGTGATGGCTGCCGAACTCGATGAGTTTGAGCCTACCATCGACTTTCTGGAACTCCCCGAAGGTTTGGCCTTGGGACCGTGTTCTGCGGTGTCTGTCAGCCACAAGGGCGAGATCTATTTGCTCCATCGCGGGGTACGTCCTGTCCTCTGTTTTGACGCGGGTGGAAAGCACCTGCGATCCTGGGGTGATGACCTGATCCAGAAGGCGCATGGATTGAGAGTCGATCCGGATGACAACGTCTGGGTCACCGACATTGGGTCGCACCGGGTCTTCAAGTTCGACCCCACGGGCAAGCTGCTGCTGTCGCTGGGGACGGGACAGCCAGGAGCCCATGACGATCAGTTCAACAAGCCCTCGGATGTGGCGTTCGGATCGAATGGCGAGTTCTACGTTTCCGATGGATACGTCAATACTCGCGTGATGAAGTTCTCTTCTGAAGGGAAGTTACTGAAGTCCTGGGGGACGCCAGGCCAGGGGCCGAGCCAGTTCGATCTGCCGCATTCAATCATCGTCGATGGTCGCGGACGAGTCCTGGTGGGTGATCGGAACAACAATCGAATCCAGGTCTTCGATGGTGAAGGGAAACACCTCGAATCATGGAACGGGATTGCCGCCTTTGGACTCGCCTTCAATCCCGAGGGAGTCTTGTACGTCGCGACCTGTGAGGAACACGATGTCCTGCGGTTGGACGCCTCAGGAAAGGTGGAACGTCGGTGGGGACGGAAGGGGAGCGCTGCCGGTGAATTCAATCTGCCACACATGCTGGCCTTCGACGCGAACGGCAACCTCTACGTGGCCGAAATCGGAGGGCTGCGGCTCCAGAAGCTGATTAAGAAGTGATCCGTTCAGTTCCTGTGTCACTCGGTCGATCACAACAGCGAATTGAAGAAGCATCGCGAACAGTAAGCCATGACTCAACGCAAAGGTGCCTCGAAACGTTC
>QWOR01000327.1 GCA_003669575.1 Planctomycetota bacterium
ACGCGGCGCTCAAGAAAGCTGCAGACGATGCTGCAGCTGCCCTGAAAAAGGAGCAGGAGGCACTGCAACAGGCGAAGGACGGCGTCGCCTCCGCCGATCGGGCGATTACGCTCTCGACTCAATCACTGGAGAACTCCAAGAAGCGTCTGGAGGAACTCAAGTCCAGCCTCGCTGCCCGGCAACAGGAAGCCACGAAAGCAGAAGAGGTAGTCAATGCCGCCAAGGCTCAGGCCGCGACAACGTCCAAGCCCCAGCGTTCGGTCGCCCTCTCGGCTGACGGCCAGGTGCTGGTGACTGCGAGTGACGATCACGCGATCCGTCTGTGGGCTGCACAGACAGGGGCCCCGCTTCAGACGATCACTGGTCACACCGCACCCGTGGCTTCACTCCGGTTCCTCAGCAGCGGGGCACTGCTGTCGGCCAGTGCTGATCAGTCAGCTGAACTGTGGGATCTGAAGCCACAGTGGAAGCTGGCAGCGGTCCTCGGCTCCAAGCCCGAGAACTCCCTCGACCTCAGTGCATCACCACATGTCGATCGAGTCCTCTGTCTGGCCTTCAGCCCGGATGGAACTCGGCTGGCCAGTGGTGGTGGCGACCCATCGCGCTCGGGTGAACTGATCCTCTGGAACGTTGCGAACCGCGCCGTCGAACGCGTCCTCACCGATGCACACAGCGATACCGTTTACGCAGTCGAATTCTCACGCGATGGCAAGCTGCTGGTTTCGGGAGCGGCTGATAAGTTCGTGAAGGTCTTCCAGGTTGAGGACGGCAAGTTCGTTCGCTCGTTCGAGGGGCACACGAACCATGTCCTCGGCGTCGCGTTCAAGGGCGATGGCAGCAACCTCGTCAGTGCGGGGGCCGACAACGCCATCAAGGTCTGGAACTTCGAGACCGGTGAACAGGTCCGCACCATCGCCACTTCCTCCAAGCAGGTGACTGGCATCGGCTACATCGGTGTGACCGACAACATCGTCAGCTGCGCGGGCGACAAGGTGGTCCGGTTCCATACTGCGACGAATGGCAGTAACTATCGGAACTTCTCCGGAGCGGGGGACTACCTGTATACGGTCTACGCCGCACGCGATGAGTCGATCGTGATTTCGGCCGGGGAAGATGGTGTGATCCGCGTCTGGAACGGGGCCGACGGCAAAGAGATCACCAAGTTTGACCCACCCGCTCCCGCAGCGGCCACTGCCGCAAAGTAAGTCGCACGTGTGCTATGACTTGCACACGTTTGCACATCCGGGAATTGTGCTATTGCCGGGGTGAAATATCCCCGGCGATTGCCTGCGGCGGTAGAATAACGGTACTTTGATAGGAATGTGCGCAGGGGACCCTTACCCCCGCAGATGTCTCTGGGAGAACGCAGCATGAACCTGTTCGATGAATACCGTCAGAACATCACCCGGCGTTACTTCTTCTCGAAAGGGTCGCACGTCCTGGGAACTGCCGCTCTGGCCAGCCTGATGGGTGGCATCAACCCGCTGGCCAGTGCGAACGATGCCCAATCAATCGGCCACCCCGGCGCGGTACTTCCAAATTTTCCGCCAAAGGCGAAACATGTGATCTATCTGCACATGGTGGGAGGACCGCCACAGATGGACCTGTTTGATTACAAGCCGGTGATGAATGACTATTTCGATAAAGATTTGCCCGAGTCGGTCCGCATGGGCCAGCGTCTGACGACGATGACCTCGGGCCAGTCCCGCTTCCCGATCGCCCCGTCGAAGTTCAAGTTTTCACAACATGGCCCCAACGGCATGTGGTTCAGCGAGCTGTTGCCGTGGAAGGCCAAGATGGCCGGGGACATGGCCTTCGTCCGCAGCATGCATACGGATGCCATCAACCACGAGCCCGCCATCAGCTTCATGCAGACCGGGAACCAGGTCACGGGGCGGCCCTGCCTCGGGGCGTGGACCTCGTACGGACTCGGCTCATTGAATGACAACCTGCCGACCTTCGTCGTGATGGTGGCCAAGCCGACGAACACCGAGCAGGTCCAGGCGATCTCTGCCCGGCTCTGGTCGTCGGGTTACCTTCCCGGCGAGCATTCGGCGGTCTCGATGCGGGCCAGTGGTGAGCCGATTCTGTTTATCAACAACCCCTCGGGAGTGACCTCGGAGATCCGTCGCAAGACTCTCGATGGCCTCAAACAGCTCAATGAAATCACTGCGGAACAGTTGGGTGATGCAGAGACGCGGACTCGTATTAAGCAGTACGAACTCGCCTTCCGGATGCAGTCGAGCGTGCCGGAACTGGCTGACGTGTCGAAGGAAACCGAGGCCACGCTGAATCTCTACGGCGACGAAGTGAAGAAGCCGGGGTCGTTCGCCTACACCGCACTCATGGCCCGCCGCATGGTCGAACGCGGCGTCCGCTTCGTGCAGATCTATCACAACAACTGGGACAACCACGCCAATATCGCGGGGCGTCTGCCTGACCAGTGCCGCGACGTGGACCAGGCTTGTTACGGACTGGTTCAGGACCTGAAGTCCCGCGGACTGTTCGACGAGACGCTCATCATCTGGGGCGGCGAGTTCGGACGTACCATCTACTCGCAGGGTGGTGTGACGCATGAGAACTACGGCCGCGATCATCATCCCCGTTGTTTCACGATGTGGATGGCGGGTGGCGGCAGCAAGGGCGGCGCGGTGATCGGCGAGACCGACGACTTCTCCTACAACATCGTGAAGGACCCTGTTCAGGTCAGCGATTTCCATGCGACCGTGCTGCACCTCTTGGGTTACGATCATGAACGGCTGACCTACCCATTTCAGGGGTTGGAGGCACGATTAACGGGGGTCTTGCCAACCCGGGTCGTCACGGAACTGCTTGCTTAGTCCAGCGTCTTCCGTTCATGGCAAAGGCCTCTGATGCCGTGGCTTCACTACTGAGGAACAGGTTCATGCGCCGAGTCGAAACCAGACTGATTCGATGGGCGATGGTCTGCTGTGGCTGGTTCGTTTGCGTTTCACATACCCCCGCTGAAGAGACTTCGATCTATCAATCGAAGGTGAAACCGATCCTGCATGAGCGGTGCTACGCCTGTCATGGGTCGCTGAAGCAGGAGGGCGATCTCCGGGTCGATACCGCAGCTTCGGCGAAGCGGGGTGGGGCCAGTGGAGCTGCTATCAAGCCAGGCGATATCGACGGCAGTGAGTTGCTCACTCGCGTGACATCGACTGATATGAGCGTGCGCATGCCACCTGAAGGTGAGCCGCTCAAACCCGAACAGATTGCTGCGATTAAGCAGTGGATCGCGGAGGGGGCACTGGCACCCGAGGACGAAGTCCCCGAGTCCGACCCACACGATCATTGGGCGTTCAAGACTCCCGTGCGTCCTCCGGTTCCGACGGTGGGCAATGTTGAATGGAGCTTGAATCCGATCGACGCATTTGTCGCCCACAAGCACGAGCAGAAGGGCCTGGTACCTCAGCCTCTTACCGAGAAGCGTCTGTGGTTAAGACGGGTGACGCTCGATCTGATCGGCCTGCCGCCAACCGTGGCTGAGCAGGAAGCGTTCCTCGCAGACACCTCACCCGAGGCTTACAACACGGTTGTCTCCCGCCTGCTCGACAGTCCGCAGTATGGCGAACGCTGGGGACGCCACTGGATGGATATCTGGCGGTACAGCGACTGGTGGGGGCTGGGAGCCGAGGTTCGCAATTCACAGAAGCACATCTGGCACTGGCGCGACTGGATTATTGAGTCGCTCAATACGGATAAGGGCTATGACCAGATGCTGCGCGAGATGCTCGCAGCTGACGAACTCTACCCGAACGATCTCGACAAGCTGCGGGCCAGTGGGTTCCTCGCTCGCCAGTACTTCAAGTTCAACCGTACGAGTTGGCTCGATGAGACGGTCGAACATACCGGAAAAGCGATGCTCGGTCTGACGTTGAATTGCTGCAAGTGTCATGACCACAAATACGACCCGTTCTCACAGGTTGACTACTACCAGATGCGAGCGATCTTCGAGCCGTACCAGGTGCGGACCGAGGCACTGCCCGGTGAGATCGATTTTGAGAAGAACGGCCTGCCGCGGGCATTCGATTGCAATCTCGAAGAGACGACGTTCGTACATATCCGGGGTGACGACCGCAATCCGGACAAGTCGCGGCCACTCACTCCGGCGATCCCGGCGTTCATCGGCGGAGGAGCAATCTCCGTTGAGCCGGTGACGCTCCCGCCCGAGGCTTACTTGCCCGGCCTGCGTCCGTTCGTCGTTGAGGCCTATCGCAAGGCTGCTGATCAAAAGATCGCCGCAGCCAAAGCAGCGGTCGAAGCCGCTCGGTCCAAGGTCACGGAAGCTGAGAAGTCCGCTGTCGCCGTCGCAACGAGTCCCACACCAGAAGCTCCGGCGATGGTCATTGCGGAGGACGATTTTACCAAAGATCGCCCCGAGCTGTGGGAGCAGCGCGACGGTCAATGGAAGTACGAGAACGGGCATTTGATTCAATCGGTCACCGGACCGGTGCGAACCGCCCTGCGGCTCAAGACGATTCCTCCGGTCGACTTTGAAGTCCGCCTGAAGTATGTCCCGACCGGCGGTGAGATGTGGAAGTCTGTCGGGGTGAACTTCGATGTGAACGACAAGGGGCAGGAGGTCCTCGCCTACCTGAGTTCCGTCGAAGGAGGACAGAAGGCCCAGGTTGCCTTTAAGCCAACCGGGGCCGACTACAGCTATCCGGGTGAGGGTGCCCAAGGCCGGGCTGTGGCACTTCAGCTGCCGCACGAACTCATTCTCCGCGTACGCGGGACGCTGGTGAATCTCATCGTTGATGGCGAGCCCTCGGTCGCCTACCGACTTCCCCACGATCGGTCTTCGGGTGCGATGGAACTAATCACTTACGACGCGGCCGCGGCGTTCCTCGCCTTTGAGCTGCGGACGCTTCCGCTGTCGATTGCTCTGGTGGAAGGGAAGAATGCGGTCCCTCCGACGATGGCATTGACCCCTGTGGAACTGGCGCAGCAGGAGTGCCGGATCGCGGAGAAGTCACTGGCCCTCGCCGAGGCTGAACTCGTCTCCCTCAACGCCCGCGCCGCGGCGGATCAGGCTCGGCATATGACTCGACCGTCAGAGGGGGCCGTGACGCTCAGTCAAGCCGCCGCACTCGCCGAGAAGCAGGCCGCTGCCGTACATGCAGAAGTGGAGCTGGCCCGATCGGAACTGTCTCTGAAGCAGGCCACGAACGAGCAGCGTCCCGAGCGTCAGAAGAAGTTCGATGCAGCGGAAGCCGCTGCGGAGTCGGCTCGTGCTGCCATTGAGAAACCCGGTGAGACATACACATCACTGGTCGGTGCGCTCAAGACTCTGGAGAACAATCTGGAAACGGAAGAGTCTCGTCGCAAGCCATTCCCTCAGACCAGTACTGGCCGACGAACAGCTCTCGCGAAGTGGATCACCGATCCCAAGAATCCTCTGTCTGCCCGCGTGGCGATGAACCATATCTGGTCGCGGCATATGGGGCGACCGCTCGTTCCGACGGTCTTCGACTTTGGTCGCAAGGGGTCGCTTCCCATCCATCCGGAGTTGCTTGACTGGCTGGCGGTCGAACTGGTCGAACATGGCTGGAGCATGAAGCACATGCATCGACTGATCGTCACATCGCGGACGTACCGGCTCTCATCGTCCAACCTTAGCGCGAGCGAGGCGAATCTCAAGGTCGACCCCGAGAACAGATTCCACTGGCGGGCGAACCCCATCCGCATGGAAGCTCAAACCGTGCGTGACAGTCTGCTGTCATTGGCCGGGGACCTGGACCTCACCATGGGGGGGCCCTCGATTTCGGTGAGCGAGGAGAAGTCACGACGCCGGAGTCTGTACTTCGTCCACTCTCACAACGAGCACCAGAAGTTCCTGTCTCTGTTCGACGATGCCAGCGTCCTCGACTGCTATCGTCGCACCGACAGCATCGTTCCCCAGCAGGCCCTCGCGCTCGAGAACAGCGAACTGACGAATGAGGTCGCCGAGAAGATCGCAGCTCGGATCAAGGCTGCTGACCCGACCCAGAGCGAGAGCGACTGGATCCGCCGGTCGTTCCAGATCGTCTTGTCTTGTGAACCGACGGCCGAGGAATTGATGATCTCCGCCTCAGCCCTCAACCAGCTGACCCAGCTCGGAGCCGAAGCCAAGCACCCCAACCCGACCGAACTGGCTCGCTCCCAGTTCCTCCAGGCCCTGCTGAACCACAACGACTTCGTCACTGTCCGCTGACCCCACTCCGGTCTCTGGCTCTTCTCTCTCCTCCCTCGTCTCTTACCCTCTGCCCATCATGCTCCACTCCTGCCGCCAACACCGCCGGTCGTTCCTCGCCGACATGGGGATGGGATTCACGGGTCTCGCCCTCGGGGCGATGCTGTCGAAGGACGGAGTGGTCCGGGCGAACGACGACCCAACGTGGCAGCCACCGACCGGCCAGCCGCACTTTACGCCAAAGGCGAAGAACGTAATCTGGCTCTTCATGAATGGGGGTGTCTCTCACATGGAGAGCTTTGACCCCAAGCCAGAGCTGACCAAGTACGCCGGGAAGTCGATCAATGAGACCCCGTACGCCGATGTCCAGAATCCCGAGAAGCTCAAGCTCGCCCGCGTGACGGTCATCAACGACGCCAACGGCCAGCAGCGAAACAAGATCTACCCCCTGCAGGTCGGGTACAGAAAGTACGGTGAGTCGGGGATCGAACTGAGCGACTGGGTGCCGCACGTTGGCAGCTGTGTCGACGACATCGCGGTTATTCGGTCGATGTGGACGACCGACGATAACCACGGGGCTCAGACCCAGTTCCACTCCGGGCGGCACATGCTCGATGGAGAGTTCCCGACACTGGGAGCTTGGGTCGACTATGGACTCGGGTCACTCAACGACAACCTGCCGCAGTTCATCTCCATGGGGAACCGCGAGTACTGGAATGCCAAGGACGGCCATTACCTTGGGCCCGCCCATGACGCGATCCCGATCCGCGTTGACCCCACCAACCCGCTCGACTTCGGTAAGCCAGCCCGTCACCTGACCGAGCGCCAGCAGCAGGTCGCCTTCGATCTGGTGGGACAGCTGAACCGCCAGCGTGGAGTCGAGTACCCGAATGACCCGGCATTGGCCGCCCGAATCAAGGCGTATGAGCTTGCCTTCCGGATGCAGACCTCGGTCCCGGAGACGCTCGACTTTGCGAGTGAAACCCAGGACATCCACCAGCTGTACGGACTCGACAACCCGGCCACGAAGGAGTTCGGCATGCAGATGCTCGCCTGCCGCCGGCTGGTCGAGCGGGGTGTCCGCTTCATCCAGGTCCAGCATGGAGCAGGCGGAGCCGGAGCCTGGGACGCCCACGGGGGGTTGAAGGCGAACCATACCAAGAACTTTGAGTCTGTCGACAAGCCGGTTGCGGGTCTGCTCAAGGACCTGAAACAGCGCGGGCTGCTCGACTCAACGCTCGTGATCTTTGCGAGTGAGTTCGGTCGGACACCGGGGACGCAGGGTTCAGACGGCCGCGATCACCATATCTTTGGGTTCTCGGTCTGGATGGCGGGCGGCGGAATCAAGGGGGGCGTCGTCCACGGTTCCACCGACGAGATCGGTTTCCATGCCGTCGAGAACCGTCATTACGTGACCGATATCCATGCGACGATCCTGCATCAGATGGGGCTCGACTCCCGCCGACTGGAAGTGCCCGGTCGGAAGCGGCTCGACATCGACCACGGTCAGGTGATCCAGGAAATCATTGCTTAGGTGACAGTCGCGATAGGCTCGCACCGGCCTGGCAGAATTGTCGCATGCTCGCGACTACCGAAGCCGTGGGAGCGTGGCGTCGGTCCAGTTGTCGGACGTTTCGATCTCGTCGAGAGATGCCCGCCCCGGCTTCGTGGCCGGCTCGGGAGCGGAAATCGGAGCGGTGGGACGCTTGGCCGGAGTGGCTTCTGGCATCGCCTTCGGGTCGGGTTTTCCTTCGTCTCCCGGGAACGGTCGAGCGATTTCAGCGGGTTCAACGTCCTCATAGAACGGAACCGGGCGAGCCGGGCGAGGCTCAGAGGTGGCTTCGACCGCTGGTTTGATCTGCTTGTCGCCCGGCGGTGGTGCCTCGAACTTCACTGGCTGAGTGTTCGAGAGTGAACTCCGACTCGCAGTCTGACCCGCCGGGGGGGCGATCTTGAGGGGCGTGCTGTTGTCGAACTGGCGTCCGTCGGTCGTCTTCAGACGGACGTGCACGAGGAGTTCTTTCGCGGCCGGAGGATCCTGCCAGGGGAGTTCGAACTGCAATCCGGCACCCACGAACCCGCTGTGCCAGGCTTTCGCCGCCTGTTCGGCGTCGAAGGTCCAGTGCCCGACTCGCTTGTCGTCGCTGGGTAAGGTCATGTCGAAGGCTTCGATTTCGACCTCGCCTGCGATCTTGACCAGGTCGCCTTGCTCGTCCAAAGGAGAGATCAGAGCGACCAGTATGTCGTCGCCCGGCAGCCCGTCACGGTCCTTCCCACCCGAGAGCAGAGTATTGATCTTCACTTCGGCGAGTCGTACGAGGTTGCCCGTCTGTTCTGGAAGCGGGACACCCTGGCCTGTGGCGGACATCTGAGACCGGATGAGTTCGGTCTCCCGGCGAGCTTTGACCAGCTCGGACTGAAGGGTGTCACTCTGTCGCCGAGCCATCTGGACGGCGTCCTGTTGCTGCCGCAGTTCGGCCTCGAGTGTCTCCAACTGTCCGCGCGTGACGCAGCCACCCCAAAACAAAACCGCCCAACCTGACAGGGCCATCCACTGTCGGGCGGGCGATCGTTGATAGGCGTTGTGGGCGGTCATCCGTGACCTCTGGTGGGGTGTGGTCGATCAGTGGCCACAAGGGTGTGGCCTGTGGAGTAACCGGCTCAGCCGGTCAACCACGCATTGTCATCGATCAACACTTCGTTCCGCGAAACCGCTGGAACCAATCCGCGATGAGTTCCAGGCAAGACAGGAGGCTGTTTGCCAGCTTGCCCCGTTTCACGTGAAACGGAACAGACGGCATTCGAACTGATCAGAGTGGCGAGATTGAGCGACGTAATGCCCGCTTTTCAGATCAGTTCGCAGCTGTCCTGTCAGACACTACTCGCCTCGCGAGCTGGGTGGGTTCGGAATCTTGTCGAGCACGTGATCGATCAGACCGTACTTCTGGGCCTCTTCGGCGGACATGAAGTTGTCACGATCGGTGTCGCGCTCGATCTCGTCGTAGGTCTTGCCGGTGTGGTGCAGCAGAATCTCGTTGAGCTTCCGTTTCATCCGCAACAGCTCCTTGGCGTGGATTTCCAGCTCGGTTGCTGTGCCTTCCATGCCAGCCAGCGGCTGGTGAATCATGATGCGGCTGTTGGGCAGTGAGTTCCGCTTCCCCTTGGTTCCGGCGGTCAGCAGGAGTGCCCCCATGCTGCTCGCCTGACCCAGGCAGTAAGTCGCCACGTCACAGCTCAGGTACTGCATCGTGTCGTAGATCGCCATCCCTGCAGTGACTGAACCACCGGGGGAGTTGATGTACATGTGGATGTCCGCCTTGGGATCGTCGAACTGCAGGAACAGCAGCTGGGCGACCAGGGCATTGGCCAGCGTGTCAGTGACCTGGGTTCCCAGGAAGATGATCCGGTCCTTGAGCAGGCGGCTGTAGATGTCCATGACCCGCTCTTCGCGGCCGGACTTTTCGAGAACGTATGGAACGAGTGTGGTCATTGTGGGTGGGCTTATGGCTGATGGCGAGTGGCTGTTGGCCAGAATATTGAGACGCGGGCGACGAGTGAACTACTTCGCGGCCTCGACAGGTTTTGGCTTCTTTTTGTCGCGCTTGATGGCAACGACTTCGTCGACGAGGCCATAGTCCTTGGACTGGGCCGCGCTCAGGTAGCGGTCACGTTCGGTGTCCTTGGCGACTCGCTCGATCGGCTGGCCGGTGTGGTCAGAGAGGATCTTGTTCAGCAGCTCGCGGGTTTCGATGATCTGGTTCGCCTGGATCTCGATGTCGGAGACCTGACCGCCGACCTGGCCATAGGGCTGGTGGATCATCATCTTGGCGTTCGGGAGGATCTTCCGCTTGCCGTAGGCACCGCCCGCAACCAGGATCGCACCACCGCTGGCTGCCAGTCCCACACAATAAGTCGCGACATCGCACTCGATGAACTGCATCGTGTCATAGATGGCGAGGGTGGCTGTGACCGATCCCCCAGGCGAATTCACGTACAGGTGGATGTCCTGATGGCGATTTTCGTTTTGCAGGAACAACAGCTTCATGACGATCATGTTCGCCATGCCGTCGTGGATCGGCCCGTCAACGAAGATAATCCGATTCTCCAGCAGCAGATCCCCAAGGGTCAGCTGCCGGGTCCGTGTGTAATCAGCCCCCGCCGAAGCGGCGTTCTGAGGAGAGAGTTGCATCTGGTTGTAGTTCATAAGGTCCATGTGCCTTCGCGGCAGGGCGTGATTCAGTGGTTCCATCCGTGTGCGTCGATCCCCATCGGGAGCGGTCTGTCGGAAGCGCTGAGTGGAATTCTCCGCTCGCCGATGGAGTGCTGGCCGATTGAGGACTCCGGATTGTTCGCAATCCCCGTGAACCGGTCAACCCCGTCTCAGAGGTTGTAGGCGAAACTGGGGGCTTTGCCCAACCAGGGAAGTCTCGTTTCTTGATTCCTCGCCGAGACCACTCGATCTGGTCGGATCCCGAATTCTCGTCCGGCAGATTTCGATCCGACTCTGAATTCCAGCTGTCCTGTTCCGTCCATCCCTGATCCATCACGGAAGGCTGATGTCTGACGACTGACACATGTGGTAACACGCCCCCACTGGGATAATCCCTCGTTGATGGGTTAGACTACATCCTCTGTTTGTATTGTTTCAGAGTCGAGCCCCCTGGCGAGCATCCGAGGGAGCCAACTGGAACTCGACCAACGCGATCGGGGATGGGAAACGCATGAGATCGATTCGATTTCTTCTGGGGGCAGTTGTCTGTCTGTCGCTCTTGTCGGGGAGCCAGTCGCTGCGGGCTGAGGATGACGAAGCTGGGTTTCACTCGATCTTCGACGGTAACAGTCTCGATGGCTGGCAACCTTGGGCCGGTGACGAAGGCTTCTGGCGAGTCGAGGATGGTTCCATCGTGGGCGAGTCGACCGCCGAGCGGCCGTGCAATCGCAACACCTTTCTGGTCTGGGACCGGGGTGACGTGGATGACTTCGAGCTGCGGTTGCAGTTCAAACTGACTGGCGACAAAGAGAAGGCCAACAGCGGGATTCAATTTCGGGGACAGCAGGGATCCGATGGGCACCTCGTTGGGTACCAGGCCGACATCGACCTGGCGGGCCAGTGGGCGGGGTCATTGCACGACGAAGCGGGACGCGGTGGTCTTGCTCCCCGTGGGGGCCGGGCAAAGATCACCGTCGAAGGCCAGAAGACTCTGGAGACGGTGGCCGACCGTGATGAGCTGTTCAAGCTCATTCAGCCCTCGGACTGGAACGAGTATTCGATCCTCTGCCAGGGGAACCACATCACCCTGAAGATTAACGGGCATGTGACCTGCGAACTCTTCGATGACCAGAAGGACCCAGGCAACGATCCGAGCAAGCAGGCTGACCGCATCGGACTGCTGGCCCTGCAGATGCACTCCGGTCCGCCGCAGAAGATCGAGTTCAAAAACATCCGCCTCAAACGGCTGAAGCTGACCGACGGCAAGAAGGTCGTCTTCGTCGCTGGTAAGCCGAGCCATAACCGGGGAGCCCACGAGCACAACGCGGGGTGTCTGTTGCTGGCCAAACGGATCAACGACTCGGGACTGCCGATCATCGCGACGGTCTACCGTAATGGCTGGCCCAAAGATCCGACTGCCATGGATAACGCTGATACCGTCGTGTCGTACTGCGACGGTGGAGCGCGGCACTACCTCAACGACCGGCTCGACGACTTTCAGAAGCTGGTCGACACCCGTGGGGTTGGACTCGTCTGCATCCACTACGGGGTTGAGACGACGATCGGGAATTGTGGTCAACACTTTTTGAACTGGATCGGTGGCTACTTCGAACCGCACTGGTCGGTCAATCCGCACTGGACTGCGAAGTACACGAAGTTCCCCGACCACCCGACGACGCGCGGAGTCGCTCCCTTCGAGATCAATGATGAGTGGTACTACCACATGCGGTTTCAGGAGGGGATGAAGAACGTCACCCCGATTCTGACCGACCTGCCCCCGCGCGAGTCACTCGAACGACCCGACGGACCGCACAGTGGGAACCCCGCCGTGCGAGCAGCTGTTCTGGAACGCAAAGAGCCGCAGCACCTCGCCTGGGCCTACGACCGCCCCGACAACAAGGGACGCGGTTTCGGTTTCACCGGTGGACACGAACACAAGAATTGGCAGAACGACAACTTCCGCAAGGTGGTCCTGAACGCCATTGTCTGGACAGCTGGCCTGGATGTTCCGGCCGAAGGAGTCCGCTCGGCGACGCCGAGCGACGAAGAGATGGAGGCCAACCTCGACAAGCCGAAACCCGGGAACGCCGAGGTTGCCCCTAAGAAACCGGCTGCCGAACTCTCCGCTGACCCCAAGAATAAACCAGCCGCCAGCACCCCGATCATCACGTCCCAGACTCCCAAGCACGCGGTCGATCTGGAGGCTGACATCACCGGAGCGAAGCAGCTGTTTCTCGTCGTCACCGATGGGGGCGATGGGTTCACCTGCGACTGGGCCGACTGGGCGGAGCCACGACTCGTCGGACCAGCGGGTGAGCAGAAGCTGACCGAGCTGAAGTGGAAAAACGCCTCGACCAACTTCGGGACACCAGCCGTGAACAAGAACGTTCAGGGCGGTTCCCTCTCCATTGCCGGGCAGCCGGTCGAGTATGGGATCGGGACACATGCGAACTCGATCATCGAGTTCGACCTCCCCGCAGGGCATCCCTTCACGAAGTTGAAGACGCGTTGCGGGCTCGATAACGGCGGGACCAATCAGGGGAACGCGACCTCGGTGCAGTTCCATGTCTTCACCCAGCGACCTCCGAAGAGTGTCCTCGACTCACTGAACCAGACGACCGCAACAGGCAATGGGAGCCACGAACTGACCGATGCGGTTGCTCAATTGGATGTGGGTGAGGGTCTTGAAGCCTCGCTCTTTGCGGGCGAACCCAATCTGCTCAATCCCACAGACATCGACATCGATCATCTCGGTCGAGTCTGGGTCTGCGAAGCGGTCAACTACCGGGCCTTCGCCAACAAGGCTCTGATCGGAGACAAAGGTGACAAAGGGGATCGAATCATGATCCTGGAGGACACTGACGGAGACAGTAAAGCTGACAAATCGACCGTCTTCTTTCAGGGGCATGAGGTCGACTCAGCGCACGGGATTTGCGTTCTCGGCAATCGCGTGATCGTGTCAGTCGGGGACAAGGTCTGGAACTTCTACGATGACAACGGCGACCTCAAATCCGATCGCCACGAGCTGATGTTCTCCGGGATCTCCGGGGCTCAACACGACCATGGAATTCATGCGTTCGTCTTTGGTCCTGATGGCAAGCTCTACTTCAATTTTGGAAATGCCGGACAGCAGATCCGCGACAAGAACGGACAGCCGATTGTCGACAAGCAGGGCAACGTCGTCGAAGACACTCGCAAGCCGTACCAGGAGGGCATGATCTTTCGCTGTGACCTCGATGGGTCCAACTTCGAAACGCTCGCCTGGAACTTCCGTAACAACTGGGAAGTGGCTGTCGACTCGTTCGGCGGGCTGTGGCAATCGGACAACGATGACGACGGCAACCGCGGAGTGCGGATCAACTATGTCGTCGAATACGGCAACTACGGATACAAAGACGAGAAGACCGGTGCCGGGTGGCAGGCCTACCGCACTGGATGGGAAACAGAAATCCCATTGCGGCACTGGCACCTGAATGACCCGGGTGTCATCCCGAATCTCATCCAGACGGGAGCGGGAGCTCCGACTGGAATTTGTCTCTACGAAGGCGAGCTGCTTCCTGCGATCTATCGTGGACAGCCGATCCACTGCGACGCGGGGCCGAACGTCGTGCGGGCCTACCCGACGAAGCAAGCCGGGGCAGGATACACCGCTGAAATGGTGAACGTCCTCTACGGCGCCAGAGACAACTGGTTCCGCCCCAGCGATGTGTGCGTCGCTCCCGATGGATCACTGATGGTCAGTGACTGGTACGACCCCGGAGTCGGCGGTCACAGGATGGGAGACGCCGACAAGGGGCGTATCTTCCGCGTCGCCGTACCGGGGGCGAAGTACGTCATTCCCAAGTATGATTTCACGACACCCGAGGGAGCTGTCGAAGCTCTCAAGAGCCCAAACCTTGAAGCACGCTACCTCGCATGGCAAGCCCTCCATCAGATGGGCGACAAGGCCGAGGCAGCTCTCACT
>QWOR01000137.1 GCA_003669575.1 Planctomycetota bacterium
AATCAGAGTGAAACCACGCGAATTTTTCTTACGAGTCAACACAGGAAATCTCCAACCAGAGGACGTGAACGAACACTCACCAAGAATGCGGTCGAATGACCGCTTACACTCATGAGAACAAAGTGCACATGCTAAGTTATCCGCCCCGAATTGTCTCATCTACTCCGTAAATGGATTTCTCTCTCATTTTCTCCAAAAAACTTCTGACGCGTCGTGTGCGAAAGTGACCCTCCTGTCAGCGGAACCAATCCAGCAATTTGCGGAGATAAATCCAGCGTTATCAATCCCCTGAAATGGGGAAGACGCTCTCCCCATGATTACAAGGAAAGCACCTTACGCTTCATCGACTTGCCGCAACCTCCAACCCTGCCGATGGACTTCCGTCTACATCGAGCATACCACTCACAGGCCTGGTGACCTCTCGGTCAGGAAGCAATGGAGACGGTTTACCGCTGCCAACCAGGACGCAAACCGATATGACGACACACCATGTCAGACAGCGAGTCATTGACTTTCACCTTGCGGGACAAGTCCTCAAATGAATCGCACCAAATCTCCGACTATCATGTCAGCCGAATTTAAAAAGGAAACTTGAACCGGTCAAAGAGGGATGGCCGCCTCATTGGCAAACCAGATAGATGCCAACAAAAACGCCCCCGGATCATTCCGGGGGCGCGAGTTCATTCAGCGTTCACAGCTGAGCCTTATTCATCGGGCAGCAGGTCACGCAGCGATGGAATCTGCGGTCCGACACCGGACGAACCAGCCTGACGCTGTTGCTCGTCCGATTCACTCAGCATCTCACGCCGGGCCTGCAGGATGCGGGCGTGTTCTTCCCGCAGTTCCTGTTGAGCTTCGGGGCGGATCCGCACTTCCGAGGACTGGTGGTTGTTGAAACCCGTACCAGCAGGAATCAGGTGACCGAGGATCACGTTTTCCTTGAGGCCGACCAGGTTGTCGATCTTCCCTGCCAGAGCGGCTTCGGTCAGCACCTTGGTCGTTTCCTGGAAGCTGGCGGCCGAGATGAAGCTTTCGCTCGAAACCGCAGCCTTGGTGATACCCAGCAGCTGGGTGCTGGCCTTGGCTGGACGTGGCTTGCCATGCTTACAGGGCTTGCCGCCGTCGGCTTCGATCGCGGAGTTGACTTCCTCGATCACAGCCAGCGGGACCATGTCGCCCACCTGGAATTCGGTATCGCCCTGTTCCACAATCCGTCCCTTGATCATCAGATCGCGGTTCTGACGACGGAATTCGAACTTGTCGATTACGATGCCTGGCAGCAACTCGGTGTCGCCCACGTCGTCGATGCGGACCTTGCGGAGCATCTGGGACACGACGATTTCGATGTGCTTGTCGTCGATTTCCACGCGCTGAGCACGGTACACGTTCTGGGCTTCCTGCAGCAGGTACTGCTGCACAGCCTCTTCACCGCTGACGCGGAGAATGTCGTGAGGCACCAGCGGTCCGCGAACCAGAGCGTCCCCGGCTCGCACCAGGTCTCCGGTGTGAACAAGCAGTGGCTTACCGTGAGGCACAACGTGCTCGCGATCCACGCCGTTGGGACCATGAACGATGATGACGCGTTTTCCACGCTTCTTCTCGAGCATGATCTCGACTTCACCGTCGATCTCGGCGATGACAGCTGGGTCACGCGGCTTACGAGCTTCGAACAGTTCGGTGACGCGGGGCAGACCCCCGGTGATGTCTTGCGTACCACCGGCTTCGCGAGGCGTCTTGGCGACGACCGTACCGGCCGAGATGTGAGCCCCTTCCTGGACTTCCACGATCGCCCGTTCGGGGATGTAGTAGAAGTTGAGGATCTTGCCCGTGCTGTCCTCAATGACGATCTGCGGATGCAGGTCGCCCTTGTGATCGATGACGGTACGGCGGATGTGGCCACCGACTTCGGTTTCGACTTTCATCGACCGACCTTCGATCAGATCCTCGTAACGGACGGTACCGCCGACATCGCACAGAATCGGAACCGAGTGGGGGTCCCACTGGCAGAGGACCTGACCAGCCGGCACGGTTTCATCTTCCTTGACCAGCAGTATGGCACCGTTCGGGATCGTGTACTTTTCGAGTTCGCGATCCTTGGTGTCGATGATGACGATCTCACCGTTTCGGGTCAGAACGACGTTCTGTCCTTCAGAGTTCGTCACACTGCGAATGCGGGAGAAGCGAACCTTACCGGCCTTCTTCGCCTTGAGTTCGCTGTCCTGCAACTGACGCTGGGCCGTACCACCGACGTGGAACGTACGCATGGTCAACTGAGTACCAGGCTCACCGATCGATTGTGCGGCGATGATACCGCAGGCCAGACCTTCCTCGACCAGCTGACCGGTCGATAAGTCCATTCCGTAGCACAGACGACAGACACCGAGCTCCGCTTCGCAAGTCATCGGGCTGCGGACCTGAACGCGTTCGAGTCCGAGTGCTTCGATCTTGCGGGCGATCTCGATGGTGATCAGTTCGCCTTCGCGAACGATCACTTCGTCGGTAATGGGATGCACGATGTTGGAGCGGCTGACACGACCACGGATGGCGTCGGCCAGCGACACTTCCACGCGTTCGCCGCGGTAGACAACCCCGCGAGTCACACCCTTGGTCGTACCGCAGTCATGGGTCGTACAGACCATGTTCTGGCAGATGTCGGCCAGCTTACGGGTCAGGTAACCCGAGTCAGCGGTCTTCAGCGCGGTGTCGGCCAGACCCTTACGGGCACCGTGAGTCGAGCTGAAGTACTCAAGAACGGTCAGACCTTCCTTGAAGTTCGACTTGATCGGCGTTTCGATGATTTCGCCGCTCGGCTTGGCCATCAGACCACGCATACCAGCCAGCTGTCGGATCTGCTCCATACCACCGCGAGCGCCCGAATCGGCCATCAGGTAAATCGGGTTGACGTAGGCACCCTTTTCACGCAGGTCGTTCTCCAGCTCGATCTTCATCGCGTTCGTGATCTGTTCACGAGCGTGGGTCCAGATGTCGATGACCTTGTTGTAGCGTTCGCCACCGGTGATCACCCCGCGGTCGTACAGCTTCTGCTGCTTGAGCACGTGGCCTTCGGCTTCGAGAATGTACTTTTCCTTGGTCGGAGGAATCACCAGGTCGCTGATACCGAACGACAGTCCGGAGCGAGTCGACTCGGTGAAACCGGTCCGCTTCATGCTGTCGAGCAGTTCGATCGTGCGTTTCCGGCCGAATTCCTGATAGCAGTCAGAGATGACGTGCTGCAGGTCCTTGCTCTTCATGGTGTAGTTGTAGAACGCCATGCCCTGGAACAGCATGTCGTTGAAGATGATCCGACCAACGGTCGTCGCAATCAGTGAGCCCGAAGTGTACGTATCGGCTCCATCTCCCTTGACTCGCTTGCCCTTCGGCAACCGCAGCTTGATGATCGCGTGACGCACGACCTTGCCCATGCTGTAGGCCATCAGGGCTTCGTTCGTCGAGGCGAAGATCATGCCTTCGCCCTTCTGCCCGGTCCGCTTCATGGTGCAGTAGTAGCAACCCATGACGATGTCCTGCGACGGCGAAATAATCGGGGCACCGTTCGAGGGGCTGAAGATGTTGTTCGTCGACATCATCAGCGTCGTGGCTTCGACCTGAGCTTCGATCGACAGCGGCAGGTGGACTGCCATCTGGTCACCGTCGAAGTCGGCGTTGAAGCCCTTACAGACGAGCGGGTGAACCCGGATCGCGTTCCCTTCGACCAGAATTGGCTCGAAGGCCTGGATGCCAATACGGTGCAGAGTCGGAGCACGGTTGAGCAGCACGGGGTGATTCTTGATCACCTCGTCCAGAATATCCCAGACCTCTTCGTCCTTACGCTCCAGCATGCGTTTGGCGGACTTGATCGTATCGGCGTGGCCGAGTTCTTTCAGCCGGCGAATGACGAACGGCTGGAACAGCTCGAGAGCGATCTTCTTGGGGAGACCGCACTGGTTCAGCGTCATGTCGGGACCGACGACGATGACCGAACGAGCCGAGTAGTCGACGCGCTTGCCGAGCAGGTTTTCGCGGAAACGCCCCTGCTTACCCTTGATCATGTCGGTCAGCGACTTGAGCGGACGGTTCGATGAACCGAGCACAGGTCGCTTGCAACGGTTGTTGTCGAACAGGGCATCGACCGACTGCTGCAGCATTCGCTTTTCGTTGCGAACGATGACTTCAGGAGCGTTGAGGTCGACCAGCTTCTTCAGACGGTTGTTACGGTTGATGATACGACGATAGAGGTCGTTCAGGTCGCTCGTCGCGAAGTTGCCCGACTCCAGCAACACCAGCGGACGCAGGTCCGGCGGAATGACCGGCACGCAGTTCAGCACGATCCACTCGGGCTTGTTCTCGCTATCGCGGAGAGCCTCGATGATCTTCAATCGCTTGATGTAGTCCTTCTGCTTCGCATCGCTCGTAGTCTTCTTCAGCTCTTCGCGAAGCTTCTTGGACTCTTCGACCAGCTGGATTCCACTCAGCAGCTTGAACACGGCTTCCGCGCCCATGTCCGCCTGGAAGGAGTTCTCGCCGTACTTCGTGCGGTTGGACGCATACTCGTCTTCGGTCAGCAGCTGGCAACGCCGGAGCGGCGTTTCGCCAGGATCGGTCACGACGTATTCCTGGAAGTAGATCACCTTTTCCAGGCTGGTGGTCTTCATATTCAGCAGCGCGCCGAGGCGGCTCGGCATCGACTTGAAGAACCAGATGTGGACCACTGGCGCTGCCAGTTCAATGTGGCCCATGCGCTTGCGGCGGACGCGGCTGTGGGTGACTTTCACACCGCAGCGGTCGCAGATCATGCCCTTGTACTTCATGCCGCGGTACTTACCGCACGAGCATTCCCAGTCCTTCTCGGGCCCGAAGATCCGCTCACAGAACAGACCATCACGCTCCGGCCGGTAGGTTCGGTAGTTGATCGTTTCTGGCTTCTTGACCTCGCCGAACGACCAGCTGCGAATGTCGTGGGGGCTGGCCAGGCTGATCTTCACGGCGCCAAAGTCATTGACGCGATCGTAGACACCATCACCGGCTGTGTTGTTATTGCTCATTGCGATCTCCCGAACAAGGAGTGGAGTGATTCGGCTGGGTCAGTTCAACGTGATACAAGGCAGCGTGACAGGGGATGTCCGCCCCTGCCGCCCGAAAGCAGCAGGGGCCATCCGTGCGTCACACCTTGGCCTTTTCCAACTGCATGTTGAGACACAGGCCTCGAATTTCGTTGACGAGAACGTCGAAGCTGGCCGGGGTGCCTGCCTCGAGAGTGTTCTCTCCCTTGACCATCGACTCGTAAATCTTGGTCCGGCCCTCGACGTCGTCGCTCTTCACAGTGAGCAACTCCTGGAGGATGTATGCCGCACCGTAAGCTTCCAGTGCCCACACTTCCATTTCCCCGAAACGCTGACCGCCGAAGCGAGCCTTTCCGCCCAGCGGCTGCTGGGTGATGAGGGAGTAAGGACCGGTGGCTCGGGCGTGCACCTTGTCGTCGACCAGGTGGTGCAGCTTGAGCATGTAGATGATGCCGACGGTCGTCTTCTGCTCCATGAGCTCGCCCGTACGTCCGTCATAAAGCTGCTGCTTCCCTTCTTCGGGGAGACCGGCTTCACGGAGACATTCGCGGATCTGCTCTTCGGCAGCACCATCGAACACCGGGCAGATTGACCGGTAGCCCATCTTGGCACCAGCCCAGCCCAAGTGGGTCTCAAGGATCTGTCCCACGTTCATACGGCTCGGCACGCCGAGCGGGTTGAGCACGATGTCGACTGGCGTTCCATCGGGCAAGTAGGGCATATCCTCGATCGGCAGGATCTTCGAGATCACCCCCTTGTTCCCGTGACGACCGGCCATCTTGTCACCGACCGAGATCTGCCGCTTCGATGCGACGTAGACCTTGACCATCTGCAGCACGCCGTTCGGCAATTCATCGCCGCGCTTCATGCTATTCATCTTCAGATCAGCTTCATCGATCACATCGACGACCAGCGGCCAGCTGTCCTTGATGAGCTTGCGGGCATCGGCCTGCTTCTGCGGGCTGCGAACGTCGAGCGATTCGAAGTAGGTCTCAAATCGGCGGGCGAATTCCGACAGGAACTTGTGATCGTCGACCGAACGCAGTTCGCGTCCATCTTCATCAGTCGTGTGCTTGCCAAGTACGCCATCGAGTTCCGCGACGAATTCGAGGAACTTTTCGGCGACTCGCGTGTGACCATCCTGCTCGACCTTCTTGACGTCCTGGTCGAACTTCTTCTTGTCCGCTTCGTTGAGGCTCATCCGACGCGAGAACTTCTCGGTGTGGATGACAATGCCTTCGATTCCCGACGGAACTTCCAGCGATTCGTTCTTCACGTCTTCGCCAGCCTTACCGAAGATCGCATGCAACAGCTTTTCTTCGGGGGTCAGTTCGGCCTTGGCTTTCGGAGTCACCTTACCAACCAGGATGTCTCCCGGTCGGACGCGGGTTCCGACGTGCACAATGCCGTTGTCATCGAGATGGCGGAGGGCCTTTTCACTGACGTTCGGGATGTCACGGGTGAACTCTTCGCGGCCCAGCTTGGTTTCTCGAATTTCGACATCGAACTCGTCGATGTGGATCGAGGTGTAAACGTCTTCCTTCACCAGACGCTCGGACAGAATGATGGCGTCTTCGAAGTTGAAGCCTTCCCACGACATGAACGCGACAAGCACGTTACGTCCGAGAGACAGGATGCCGTCGCGGGTGGCGGCGGTGTCGGCGATGATCTCGCCCTTCTTGACGCGCTGGCCGAGCTTGACCAGAGGCTTCTGATTCAAACAGGTCCGCTCATTCAAGCCGGTGAACTTCCGCAGAACGTACTTTTTGCCTTCGATCTCGATGCGGTTCGCATCGACGTAGGTGACCTTACCAGCACGGTCGGCCCGCGGAGTCATACCCGAGTACCGCGGAACTTCGTCTTCCATCCCCGTGCCGACCAGTGGCGGCTCGGTGATCAGCAGAGGCACGCCCTGCCGTTGCATGTTCGAACCCATCAATGCGCGGTTGGCGTCGTCGTGTTCGAGGAACGGAATCAACGCCGCCGAAATACCGACCATCTGAGCAGGGGCCACGTCGATGTACTGAATGGCCTTAGACTCAACCCAGTGCACGTCGTTGTGCCAGCGGGCCAGACAGCGTTCGGCAACGATCTTGCCCTTTTCCACGTGCGTGTCGGCCGGAGCCACCATCACGTTGGCTTCTTCGTCGGCGCGCAGCCATTCGATCTCTTCGCCGATCTTGCCGTTATGCACCTTACGGTAAGGGGAGATCAGGAAGCCGTAATCGTCGACCTTGGCATAGATGCTGAGGCTCGAGATCAGACCGATGTTCGTACCTTCGGGCGTCTCAATCGGGCAGATACGGCCGTAGTGCGAGATGTGAACGTCGCGGACTTCAAAGCCCGCACGCTTCCGGTTCAGACCACCAGGTCCCAGGGCCGACAGACGACGCTCGTGGGTAAGCATCGAGAGCGGGTTGGTCTGGTCGACCACCTGGGAGAGCTCGCTACGACCGAAGAAGTATTCAATGGCCGCCGAGACGCTCTTCGGATTGATGAGCGAACGCGGGCTCATTTCCTGAACGTCCTTCATCGCCATACGCTCAGAGACCGTACGACGCAGCTTCAGGAAGCCCTTGCGGATTTCTTCCGAAGCCAGCTCGTCGATCGTACGCAGCCGACGGTTACCGAGGTTGTCGATATCGTCGACATGCGCACTCTGATCGCCCACGCGGAGCTTGATCAGGTAACGGATCGAATTGATGAAGTCTTCGGCCCGCAGGGTCATTTCGTCGTCAGGAATATCCTGACCAAACTTGCGGTTGATACGGAACCGGCCAACGCGACCGAGACGGTATCGGTTAACGTCGAAAAACTTTTCACGGAACAGGTCGGTGGCCTTCTCCAGCTGAGGAGGATTGCCAGGACGCAACCGCTGATAGATCTTGAGCAGAGCCTCTTCGTGGCTGCTGGTCGAATCTTCCAGCACGCTGTTGATGATCATCGGGTCTTCGACCTTGCTGATCCCCTCAACCTGCTTGATGCCCGCTTCGACAATTTCAGCTGCGGTCGACTTCGTGATGCGATGGCCGCATTCCACGATCACTTCGCCGAGACGGTCTCCGCTCGGGTAGACAACGTCATCAGCTGCCCATAGACCGACGAGCCCTTCCGCCCCGACCTTGGACACCTTCAGCGACTGAACATCGTAGAAGAGCTTGAGAAGTGAATGACTCGAAGTGTACTGTGCATCCATCGCCCGCAGCAGCGTCATCGCCGAGAAGCGACCACTCTGGTCGATACGAACGCCAAGTGTTTCCTTCTTGCTGACGACAAACTCGATCCAGCTTCCGCGCTCTGGAATCACGCGGCAGGAATAAGTCCGACGCTCACCCGGTTCCTCAGACTTCACAAAGTCGACACCAGGCGACCGATGCAGCTGGGAAACGACGCACCGCTCTGCACCGTTGACGATGAACTCGCCGCCGCCCAGCATGATCGGAATATCACCGAGGTAGACTTCTTCCTCGATCGGTTGCTCTTTCACCAGTCGCAGCCAGATGCGGAAAGGCATACCGTACGTCAGGCGCAACTGACGGCATTCGGTCGGGGTGTATCGTGGCTTGCCCAGCTCGTACTTGACGTACTCCAGCCGAAACTGCTGATCATTGCTGACCACGGGGAATACTTCCCGCAGGATCTCTTCCAGACCTTGACCTCGACGTTGATCTGGACGACGATCGAGCTGGAGAAAGCGTGCATACGACTCGGTCTGGATCTGGGTCAGATCCGACAAGTCGAACCCTCCCTGCAGTGTTCCAAAGTTCCGGACAGTCGAAGACTTGATGTAGCGTTCTGAAGGAACCGGCATGTCAAATCCTCACAAAGCATCTGGTGGGCAATCACATGACCCACGGAAAGCAAGTGTCCTAGCCGTCCGCGAATCCCATATCGACGCGGACCCAATCAGCTCAAGCCAATCTCTGGCGAGCCGGTATTGCAGACAGGCAGGTTCAACCTGCATGTCAATCTCGTGACGCGAACCGACAATGAGCTGGCGACGGAACGCATCATCAAGTTATAGAGTCGCAAGGAGCCATACTCCTGAACAAGATGCCTGCCGGGGGCCACAGCAAACACCGATAGAAACTGCGACATGACAACAGCCTAACTCGCACAGAGTGCTCTAAGCCGCTACACCGCAAGACAAAGCGAAACAACACGAGAGGTGTCGACAGTTACGCCACACCTCTCGTGGATCGTGTTTCGCGAATCCTGCACTCCATCGCCGAATACAGAGTATCCACGTTGGAGTCGTCAACGTCAAGTCAAGAGGAATTTGGAGAGAACTTGAGTGCCAAACCCTCTCAAATTCTGACTACTTGATCGTGACAGTACCACCAGCTGCAGTGATTTCGGCCTTGATCTTGTCGGCATCTTCCTTGGAAACGCCAGTCTTGATCGTCTTGGGAGCCCCTTCGACCAGATCCTTGGCTTCCTTCAGACCCAGACCAGTGATGGTCCGGATGACCTTGATCACTTCCAGCTTCTTCTCACCGAAGGTTGCCAGAATGACTTCGAATTCGGTCTGTGCTTCGGCAGCTGCGGCAGGAGCAGCTCCAGCAGGAGCAGCGACAGCGATTGCTGCGCCAGCAGCTGGCTTAATACCGTGAACTTCTTCGAGGTAATCGGCCAGAGCCTTCGCCTGCAGCAAGGTCAGGCCAACAATCTTGTCACCAAGTTCCTTGGTGGTTGCATCAAATTCACGGGCTTCGGACATTGGAAAGTTCTCCAGGAAATCGAGCAGACTTCTGTACTCTCAGAGGCTGCAAAGACACACGAAACGTTGTTCCAGACCCCGCAACACGCTGGGCAGGCTATTTGAGCAGGCTGCGGGTTACTCAGCTGCGGAAGACTCTGACTTGTCGGCGATGGACTCGATCTGACCAGCAAGATAGCCACCTGTCCCCAGGAGAGCTCCTGCAATCCGGGCTCCAGGAGCCAGGATCATCCCGGCGATCTTGGCAAGCAGCTCCGGACGTCCCATGCTCTTGCTGAGGCTGGTCACCCCGGCGGTGTCCAGAGACTGACCATCAACAGTCCCGCCGCGGATCTCAAGATCTTTGTACTCTTCAGAGATCTTGACAATCTCGCGAGAGAGTGCCACCACATCTTCGCCGCCCCAGACGACAACCGTCGGACCAGCGAGGAGAGAATCGGCACCAGAAACCCCGGTTTCACGCAGAGCCACTCGCACGAGCGAGTTCTTGACCTGCAGAACCTTGATTCCTTTCTTACGAAGGGCAGACCGAAGAGCACCATCCTTGACGGAACCCAACTTGGATGTATTGAGCACCAGCAAGTCGCGAGCACCATCCAGTTCAGTCCGGATCGTGTCAATCATCAGCCGCTTGACAACTTTGCTCATACGTCACCTGTGTCCACCAACCCGGTCTGAGAACTTACAGATTCTCTGGCCGACTTGCGTCGTCCCGGCCCGGCGATTCTCAAATTGTTCTGACATCTTCCAGTGCTCCCTGATCAGGAACACCACACTTGATCTCACGCAGATCATTGAGACAACTCACGCCTGGCGGCACTCCAGCCAACCAGACTCCTGTAGTGCTACATCGACACGGCGATTCGCACTCCGGGGGACTGCGTGGCAGTCACCGTCACGCTGCGAAGATATTGACCCTTCGAAGAGTTCGGCTTCAGTGAACGAATCATCTGCAGCATCGCTTCAACGTTCTCAGACAGCTGCTGGCCATCGAAGGACAACTTACCGACGAGGCAATGCACGATTCCGTAATCATCATTACGAAACTCGACCTTACCGGCCTTGTACTCACGCACGGCATTCGCCACGTCCTGGGTCACGGTTCCAGCACGAGGCGATGGCATCAAACCACGGGGGCCCAGAACACGACCGAGGGGACCGACAACACCCATCATGTCGGGAGTAGCAATCGCCACATCGAAATCGGTCCAGCCTTCTTTGATCTTGTCGGCCAGTTCCTTGCCACCAGCGAAGGCCGCACCAGCCTTCAGAGCGACATCAACATTCGCCCCCTGGCAGAACACCAGCACGTTCTTGGACTTGCCAATTCCGTGCGGCAGAACGATCGATCCACGCACAATCTGATCAGCCTGCTTGGGATCAATCCCCAGGCGCAGAGCAAGCGAAACTGACTGATCAAACTTGCAGGGCTTCACACCCTTCGGCAGATCAACCTCGAACTTCTTGAGGGCAGCCACAGCTTCCGCCACGGTCAGCACACCCAACTTGCTGGCTCGCTCGGTCAACACTTTTTGCCGCTTGGACAACCACATGATACGGCCTTGTCTTGCTAGTTATTCGCGAATGAGAGTTTGTTGTTCAGGAGAGACGCAACCCACACGGTTCAGTCCACAACTTCAATGCCCATGCTGCGAGCGGTTCCGGCGATCACTCGAAACGCCTCTTCCGGACCAGAAGAGTTCATGTCGGCAGCCTTTGTTTTGACGATCTCCATGACCTGTGCCTTGGTGACCCGTCCAATCTTCTCGGTACGGGCATTCTTCGCACCCTTCGCCACGCCAGCAGCCTTCTTCAGCAGCACAGCTGCAGGAGGACTCTTCAGGACGAAGTCAAACGAACGATCGCTATAGATCGTGATCAGAGCAGGTACGATCATGCCGTTCAGATCTTTGGTGCGATCATTGAACTGCTTGACGAATTGGCCAATATTGACGCCGTGGGGTCCGAGCGAAGTACCGACTGGAGGAGCAGGCGTTGCCTGACCACCAGCGATCTGAACCTTGACCTGTGCTGTGACGCTCTTTGCCATCGAAACCATCCAAAAAGAAAGCGCCGGAGAAACGAATCCGTCTCCCAGGCGTGTGTGCGTTCAGTTTCAGACCTTCTCAACCTGCCAGTGCTCGAGTTCCACTTCGGTTGAACGTCCAAAAATCTCAATCATCACCTTGATCTTGCCGGTGTGATCATCCAGCGAATGGACATGACCCTCGAAGCTTTCAAACGGGCCTTCCTTGACCTTGACCGCTTCGCCGACACTAACACTGAATCGAATGACCGGCGCCGATTCCTTCGTCTTCGGCACAACAGGCTGCTCGACGCCTTCGACAACCTCTTCGGTCACCGTCTCCTGACCAAGCAGACGACGAACCTCAGACTCCGGCATCGGCATTGGCTTGCCACCCGCACCGGTAAAGTCGCCCACGCCGCTGGTGCCGAGGACGAGATACCATGCCTCATCCGATAGCCGCATCTGGATCATCATGTATCCAGGAAACAGCTTCTGCTCGCGAACTTTGCGTTTCCCGCCCTTGGTCTCCACGACCTTCTCGGTAGGGATCACCACCTCGCCGAAGTCAGCCTCCAGGCCTTCCATCTTGATTCGACGCAAAATCGAATCGCGAATCGACTTCTCACGATTACTCTGAACCTTCAGGACGTACCACAACTTCTCGTCCTGGTTTTCGCCAGTCGAGGGAGCCGGATCGATGCTTTGCGGTTCAGTAGTCATAGGAGGGGCAAATATGTTCGGCGAAACACTGTCAAGTTGCAAGCGACCGCCGCCTGATTTTTACTGTCACTTTGCTGCTGAATTGGTCGCCTTCAGGAATCCAATGAATTCGAAGAAGATCAGCCACACAAAATCACACACCCACAAAAAGGCCGCGGCGATCACCATGGTAACCAGCACAACCCCTGTGGCTCGAATCAGATACTCCCAGGTCGCCCAGTTCACCTTGTCCAATTCGCCTTGCACAGCAATCAGAAAGTCAGCGAACTTCGGCCACTGAACAATGCGATAAACAAACCATGATCCGAAGGCGAACGCCAGAGCGGGAATCCCCAAGTGAACCAGAGGATGAGCGTCCTGAAAAAAGACCTCAGACATCCGATAACAACCAAGGAAAACCACCGCCAGGAAGACCGCCAGGCTCACCTGCCGGACCATTCGCCCCTGACTCGCCTTGTAGACATGCGTCGACAGAAGCGTGGCAATGAACGATCGGCCTTCAACTGTCGTTGACATGACGCTCCAAATTGAATCAACGAGGCTGAGAAGACACTTGCGTGTCCAATGAACAATGACACCTTGATGTCGAATAAGCACGAGCGGAAGGAATCGAACCTTCAACCTGCGGATTTGGAATCCGCTGCTCTGCCAATTGAGCTACGCTCGTTCACGCTGACGCGAAACTCCACAAGACATTTATCCAGTAGCAAGCCTCCACTCGCCCTGAACAAACTACTTCTTGCGGGATTCCTTGTGCTTTGTGTGCTTCCGCAGCTTCTTGTCGTACTTACTCAGCTCAAGACGCTCGGTCCCCCGAGTCTCCTTGGGAGTACGGTAATTGCGACTTCCCGACTCCGTGCATTCCAACCAGACGTATTCGCGCACAGCGGACACTCCCCTTCAAAACGCAGAACCGCCCGACTCGTAGAGCCGGGCGGTTGAATCTGCATTCAGAGACTTACTTGATGATCTTGGTAACAACACCCGAACCCACGGTACGACCACCTTCGCGGATCGCGAAGCGGCTTCCCTGGTCCATGGCGATGGACTTCTGCAGATCAACTTCGAGCTTGACGTTGTCGCCAGGCATACACATTTCGGCGCCACCGAGCAGCTTGACGCCGCCGGTCACGTCCGTCGTACGGAAGTAGAACTGAGGACGGTAACCGTTGAAGAACGGAGTCTTACGACCACCTTCTTCGGCCTTCAGAACGTAAACTTCGGCTTCGAAGTGGCTGTGTGGCTTGATGCTGTTACCAGCTGCCAACACCTGACCACGCTCCACGTCGTCCTTCGACGTACCGCGGAGCAGCAGACCGACATTGTCACCAGCGATACCCTGATCGAGGGTCTTGTTGAACATTTCAACGCCGGTCACAGTGGTTTCCTGAGTGTCACGCAGACCAATGATCTGGATCTTCTCACCAACCTTGACCAGGCCGCGCTCAATACGACCGGTTACCACAGTACCGCGACCGTCAATCGAGAACACGTCTTCCACTGCCATCAGGAATGGCTTGTCCTGCTCACGAGCAGGTTCAGCAATGTCCTTATCCAGAGCAGCGACCAGATCAGTGATGCACTGAGAAGCGGCTGGATCGGAAGGATTCGCGTAAGCTTCCTTCGAGTTTCCACGAACGATGCTGATGGTATCGCCAGGATATCCATACTTGTTCAGCAGGTCGCGGATTTCCATCTCGACCAGCTCGAGCAGTTCTGGATCGTCGACCAGGTCAACCTTGTTCAGGTAAACGACGAGACAAGGCACGTTCACCTGACGAGCGAGGAGGATGT
>QWOR01000220.1 GCA_003669575.1 Planctomycetota bacterium
GGCTCTGGGCCTGCGCACGCTGGATGGCCAGGGGAAGATCGACTGGTCCGAAGCCATCGCGGACGGGACCTTTGCGAAGGCTAAAAAAGGGGCGAAAGCGTAGGAAACACCAAGTGCGGCAAGGGCTCGAAGATCATGGCCCTGACCACCGGAAACGGCCTGCCTCTGGCAGCCACAGTCCATTCCGCCAGCCCCGGCGAGGTGACGTTGATCGAGGGATTGCTGCAGCAGCGCGTGCTCAAACGCCAGCTGCCACGATTGATCTATGACCGAGCGGCGGACAGCGATCCACTTCGAGTACGTCTCACGAAGCAAGGCACTGAACTGATCTGTCCGCATCGCAAGAATCGAAAGAAGCCGCCGACACAAGACGGCCGCAAGCTACGCCGCTACAAACGCCGCTGGAAGGTCGAACGACTCAATGCCTGGCTGCAGAACTTCCGCCGCTTGATCGTTCGCTATGAGGTCTTGCCACACCTGTTCCAAGGTCTCGTCCACGCCGCCTGCATGCTGATCGTGCTCAGACGATTGTAGAAATCGACCAACTCTCCACCCGCCGCTTGAAATCCCTGCACACAGGTTTTGAAACCGGCTCTAGAAGAAATAGGGAGTTGGACTGTTTGTAGAACCCGCAGCACATCAACTAACTTCCAGTAAGAACCAAGCTGTGAAAGGGAAGAGCAGACAACGCACGTTCTGCCTTGATTTGGCAGCCATTTTCTCCAGCCATAACTGAAAATACCGAGGGATCAAGAAGGTGAGATGATCTGTTCACTGCTCATAATCCTGTGAGCCTGCTTATGCGGAACTCTCTCCGAGATTTACTCCTTACATTTGAATAGTGGTGTCATGGACGTGCATAAGGGGCAAGACGAGATCTGTTAGCTCTGCACTCTGATTGTCATCCAGTTGTCACCACATCGTTCCGCAAGGGGGTTCACTGAGGCTGAGACATTCGTAGTAGCAACTGCATGTGGATTGCGGACACTTGTTCAGGAGTAACAAATATCCCGGTGCAGTCGAAGGATCTAATGTGGGAGATCGGCATTCGATTGCGGTCGTACGAAGCGACACTTGTCGCCCCCTGGATCTGGCCAACCGCCTTTGCTGCTCTCGCATGATCGTCGTTGACTACATTGATGGACTAACTGTAGTGCCTTGGACAGTTACTGGCCTGCCTTATGTCCAATCGCAATAACAATGCGACCGGCCAGCTGTCATCGTTTTCAAACAGCGTGAAGATGGATTGACTCAAAGGTGTGGAATGTCGGTCATTCTCACACTTACTCGCGAGCGACTACGGAACTTTTTCATTCGATACGTGGAGATTGCGCAATGAACACGGTCACAAAAATCATTCCCCGAAGCATTTCGGATGGGGAGTGGGAATTCGTATGCCCATACCTAAGCCTATTGCCATCCGATTCACGACAGATGGACTATTCGCAACGCGAACTCTTCGACGCGTTACGGTATATGATCAGCATGGAAGACGATTGGGGGCTTCTGCCAACCGCCTTCCCTCCTGTCTCCGCTGTATATCATCAGGCTTTGATGTGGAAACAGGCGGCCGTATTTCAAGAGGTTACGAACGACCTACGTGAGATGATTCGTTGGGTGCGACAATCTGACAGGACAGACTATTTCGCTGGTGCGGATGTTCAAGCAACGGCGATAAATCACGTTGGCCCAAGTCTTGCTGAACACAATCATCGCAGAAAGATCAATAGTCTCGATGTGTGCGCGACAGTCGATTTACAAAATTGCGTGATAGACATGACCGTAATCACAGGCGGAGAATCCGACGAGTCAAAAGCACTTGCTTTCGCTTTGAAAGTATCCATTCTGACTGACGGTAACGTTCAAGTGAATTCTGCGGCACGAAGTTGTGCTCAGGGAGTCGACAATCATTGTTGCAAAAACGCCACCATGGATTTGTCTCTCATCCCAGATTTCGCATCAAGTAGAGGTTACGTGCTGTTTCCGCAGCGATGGGCCGTCGAACATTCCTTCGACTGGCTGGCAAGGTTCTGTCGCTTGGCTCGCGACTACGAACGTCTGGCTGAGTCGCTTAAGCGTCTCGACTTTTGGCCTGATTTCGACATTACTTAGCTCTGGAGTTGAGTTTTGCAGCGTAGTATCTCACTCAGATGGAGGCTTAATCCTACTTTTTGAAAGTCGATATGGACACAACAGAAACGGTTCCGGTGACGTTGTTTCTGCGGTTGCTCCTACAGCCCGATGTCGCCTGAAACGTTTTCAAATTCGCTTGTTCTCATGCGGCTGAGGCAATGCCAGATCGAAGGTACGCAAATCGCATTCACTTTCGGCAGGCCGAATTCCTTGTTGATTCTTATTTCAGTCCGTCACTAGACATCATCCCCAAAATGTCTGACTCTGATCGGATGGCCGCAGTGCTGCGTGACGATTCAATTGCCCGAATCTCAGCATAATTCATGCTCCGGGAACCACTGCCGATTACTATAAGCACTCGATACGGCACCAGGACTCCTACAAGTTCCCGTGCATCAATTGATTGGATGGCAATTGATGATCTTCAAACTTCCGGGTCTGTTCCACACCAGTTACGGGAAGTGAGTCGGTATTGAGCAGGCCAATTTGAACAAGTACGGAAGCCTGATCCCAATAGATTCGTTCGCAGGCGATCTTGTCCCCTTCGAACTGAACGACAGCTACCATTGGAATCTCGACCTTGCGATTCGAGGGCCTGACTCCTGGCAGCATCCAGTCCATGACGATATCGTGCGTGAATGTAAAAACGAACTCGTCAATGACTCGGTTGTTACCTACGGTCCGGGTGAGTAATCGCAGGGCAGTATCGGCAGGCATCTTGGGGATGAAGTGCTTGCCATAGAAATCGATCATTTCATCTGTGCCCCGCCCTCCAGTCATCATAGGCACATGATTTACGTAGTTGTTCGGCGTCATGGTCGCGACGGTTGCCACAGCATCCTTGGTGGTGAACTCCAGATCTGTATGACGTTCCCAAAGTCGGATCAGATCAGCTTCGGTCAAGTTCGCGATCATTAGTGGCTCGGGGTTGTTTGGTTCGCACGTTCCGCCAGTTACACCTTATGTTACACCGGTCCGAGTAACTCTACTACGACTATTTCAAGTATTGGAAAGGAACCCTGATAAGTGCCCGCGCATTTAGATATTTCATAAAGCATCCCGATTAGCCATATTATCATCGGTGTGTGTGCCGTAATGATGTGGGGAGTCTTGGCTACTATCTGAATCCAGGTTACCGACTTGCCAGTCATCGAAACCTAAGCGACGGTCACAGTTCATTCTCGCCTAGAAAGGTCTGGATGATGGTGCGAAATGGAGCCACATGTTCAGTCAGTAGGGTTAACTCATAGTTCTGGTGGCGGAGGATGGCGACGAGGGTAAGATGGCAGTTGTCGTCACACAGGCCACGTCCTTCGAGGACTCAAGGACGTGCCACACGGGGAGGCTCTCGATATACAACCTCCGGCCCGTACGCCAGAATCTGAGGCAGGTCGGGACCATCTTTAGTTACCTCCTCTGGTGTGAGTCTCTGGTATGCGTATCGCAGCGTTCTGGCTGGGAATGACTCTGCTCTGCTCTTCTCCGGCGACGGCCGAGAACTGGGCGCATTGGCGGGGGCCGATCGGGAATGGGGTGGCGCTCGATGCTCACCCGCCGACGGAGTGGGGGCCGACGAAGAACATCCGCTGGAAGGTCGAGCTGCCGGGGCGGGAGAACTCTTCGCCGATTGTCTGGGGCGATCAGGTCTTCGTCATCACAGCTGAGGTCGTCGAGCCCGCCAAGGGGGAGGGAACGCTGCCGACGATGGCGTTCAAGCTGCTCTGCTTCAACCGTGCAGATGGGAAGCTGCGCTGGGAGCGGACCGCCATCGTGGCCCAGCCACACGAGGGCTCGCACTCGACCAGCGGGTTCGCGTCGGCGTCGCCCTGTACCGATGGGGAGTTCGTGTACGCCCACTTCGGCTCGCGCGGGCTCTATTGCTACTCGCTGGCGGGCGAGCTGATCTGGAAGCGTGACTTCGGCCAGATGAAAGTCCTCAACAGATTCGGGGAGGGAAGTTCCCCCACGCTCGCCGGGGACAAGCTCATCGTCCCGTGGGACCACATCGGTCCGTCGGCGTTGTATGCCCTCAACAAGCGGACGGGCGAGATCCTCTGGAAGCAGGACCGCGACGAGCCGACCTGCTGGGCGACCCCGCTGATCGTTGAGCACGCGGGCCGACAGCAGATCATCATGAACGGCCAGAAGTTCGCCCGCAGCTATGACCTCGACACCGGCGAGGAGCAGTGGCGCTGCCCCGGCCAGACTGTGCGTCCGGTTACATCGCCGGTCTTTGCGAATGGCATCGTCTACGTCTGCAGCGGGTTTCAGGGGGCCTACCTGGGGGCGTTTCGCCTGGACGGGAAGGGTGACATCCAGGGGACGAAATCGGTCGTCTGGGAACGCAAGGAAGACCAGCCCGACATGGCCTCGCCGCTGCTGGTGTCGGGGCGACTCTATCTGCATAAGAAGAAGACCGCGCTTCTCTCCTGTGTCGATGCAGCCACTGGCAACGTACTCTTCCCCGCCACGCGGATTCCGGGGTTGGGGGACGCAGCTGTGTACTCCTCACCGGTGGCTGCGGGCGGGTATGTCTACCTGACCGCGACCAACGGCACGACGGTCGTGATCAAGGACGCCGACCAACTCGATGTCGTCGCCACGAACACACTCGATGAGTTCATCGGGGCCACTCTGGCTCCGGTCGATGATGAGCTGTTCATCCGTGGGGAGAAACACCTCTACTGCATCGCGCGGGCGAAGTAGGTTCCGCTACTCGCGATTAAGGGCTCACCCGGAAGGCGGCTACTGCCCCACTGAGTTTGGCTGGGGGCTTCGCTTCGCTGCGACCCCAGGCATCCAGACCAGCGACTCGCCCCCCGCCCTACTTTTCCGCAGCAAGATCGGCTTTGGATTTCTTATCGGGCTGGTATTCCCAGAAGGGTTTGCCGTCGAACTCGAACTCTTTCTGGGTGGGGTCGAACTCGTCGCCGCGGCTGGTGAACTTCTGGACGAGGACCTTGCGCCAGGTGCGGCGATCATCGCCTTCACCACGGATCTCGTAGACGTTGCTGAACCCCTGCAGGATCACCTTGAAGAAGTCGGTCCGCGGATCGACTCCGGTCCAGGTGCAGACGCCGTAGATCCAAGGCTGCTCCGGGGCGTCAGCGGGGACTGGCTCGGGGACCGGACGCACTATGGAGACCGAATCGAGGAACGCCTGCTCCGGAGTAGCGGGGCGTTCGATGGTATTGATCTGCTTGATCGCCGAGGGCAGGACGCGATCGATGTGGATCTGGACGGGGATTTCGGTCTTGCGATCGCTGTAGGTGACCAGCGTCATCTGCGGGATGAACATCGGTGGTCCGGGGGCGGGATCGAGCTCGTTGACCGGGTCGACATCGGTTCCGATATCGCTCTTGATGATCGGACGCGGCAGGGCGCGATAGGCCAGATACCAGACCTGCTGCGGGCCTTTCTGGCCGGGAACGTCGGCCATGATGAGCCGCATCGGCTTCTTCTGGACTTCCATCTCCCAGATCTCCATCTGGCGGGCGATCTCCACACCCGTCGTGAAGGGCTGAGCCGCCATCACGAATCCGCGATCGAGTTCGCCATCCGCTGCGAACAGCTGTGAGCTGAGCCCGAATCCGACTGTGGAGCCCAGGACCAGGCTCATGAAGGAGCGACGACCAATTGTCGACATGAGCCAGACCTTTCAGAACACAAACACCGCCGCCAGCCACTCGACAGGACCGGGCTGTCGAACTCACTCTTCAAGACTGTACGCGCGGTTCGGACACGGGTCAAACCCCTCCCCCCGGGCGCAATCTCCCCGTAGTCCACTCGGCCCGCCCACCGCAACCTCTGCAGACAATCCCCCGGAACGCCGGGAGAAACCCACCTCGGGCGTGGAACCGAACAGTTGTATTGAAGCGGCTCACCTGGTGCCTGAACGATCACAGACCGAGAGTCTGCTGCTTGACAGCAACAAGACCTCTCGCATTCTCTTAATCATTACGAGAAGAAGATTTAAGAAGTGCAGGCCCGTCGGGCGGATCAGTCCTCGTTTTGAAGCTGCCTCCCGAACACCGAAAACTGCCGACTGACAATCCGATTCGACTCCTGCCCGGAAACCTGGGGGCCGATAGAAATGGATAGGCAAAGTTTTACGATCCGGAGGTGATCGTCATGCACAGTGAGCACTCCTCAACAATCGTGCAGAAGACGATGCATCTGACAACCAGCGACGGACTTCCGTTGTTTGTCCGGCACACCTGCGCGGCGGGTGCGATTCCTGAGCGGACACTGGTGGTTGTGCACGGTGCGGGTGAACATAGCCAGCGGTACGAACATTGGGCCCGCTTGCTGGCCCAGCATAATTGGAGAGTCGTCTCGCTCGATCATCGTGGGTATGGGTTGTCAGGCGGACCTCCCGGCCACATCGACCGATTCGACCAATACCTGATCGACATGGATCGTGTCTGGCAGGCACTCGCACTCTGCCCGGAGCAGACGATTGTTTTCGGTCACAGCCTGGGGGGGCTGATCTCCGTCCGATACGCCCAGACACGCCCGAATTCGATGCGGGCTCTAGTGTTGTCATGCCCCCTGCTGGCTCTTCAGCTGAATGTTCCAGCGTGGAAACGAACTCTTGGCCGCATTTGCAGCTTGCTGGCACCGAGAACCAGGTTTCGGACATCGATCCGAACTGACCAGCTCACCAGTGACCCCGCCGCGAGACGAACGCGAGAGAACGACCCCTTGCGCTGCCGGTTCGTGACAGCCAGCTGGTACTTTCAAGTCCTCGACGCCATGGTCGCGGCCTGGGACGAAGCGCCACAAATGGCTCTGCCGACCCTGCTGCTTCAAGGCGATCAGGACGAGGTGGTGAACCCCGAGGCCGCGACGAAATGGTGGTTAAGGCTCACTGGCAGAGATAAGACTTTACGCGTCCTTGGTGGTCACTTGCATGAACTGCTCAGTGAACCCGACTGGGAACAAACGGCAGCAGTGATAGTGGAGTGGATGGAAGCCCGATTGCCGGACCCTCACGACACCTCCCTCGTGGGATGGCTGCACCGCCCATCGTTACCAGTCGCAGAACAATCAATCACATCCCGCTCACACACGCAGGCACAGATCGCTTAAGTCCCCACTGGAATCCGTCTGGAACTGTCGCTCCCGATGGAAAGCGACACCGGTTTATGTCATCCCCTTGAGTATCAGCTCTTACTGCTGCCCATCGGTGACCAGTTCAGTTTCTGCTTCGCTTCCCACCTCGCTGAGCGACATGTCTTCGACGATCTCTGTGGCGGCCACGAAAGTCGTACGCGGGGCGGTCGACTGCTTCGTTTCCGTGTTGACTTTGGCGGTCCATTTCACGACTCCAAAAGGAGCTTCGTCGGAACGGTACATCTCAGCGACAGTCGTCGTCCGCAATGTCGGTGTCTCCGAGACCAGGTTTCCCTTGTACTGCTGTCCGGACAGTTCCTTGAAGGGAGTGGCGATTGTCTCTTCGTTACCACTCGACTCAAACTTCCGGAAGTGTCGCAGGTAAGAGACCATGGGATAAAGATCAAAGACCGGGCCCTCGATTGCCGCTGCTGGCTCTTCTCCGATCTTTCGAAATCCCTTCACGATCGGAATATAAGAGACAAACATTTCGCGGTTGTCGGACAGTGGCTCAGTGAGTGTCCCGCGGATTTCCTTCTCGGGAACCAGGAGTTTATAGATACGGTGGCCACCGGGACCGGCATCGATCACCCCTTCATTAATGTGACCGGTGACTTGTTTAATTTCGATCCAGCGGCAGGGCACCACCTCCCCCTTATACTCGGCGTCTTCTCTTCCGAGAGATTTGAGCGTCAGTTGACGAACCCATTCGAGCGTCAGATCGCCTTCAGCTGATTGCGGGCGACGGACTGTCTGCTTATAGGTCCCCTCGTACCGACACCACGCCTTCTCATCTTCCGGCAGCTTCCAGAGAAGCCCTTGAGCCTGGACCGGGGAGACACAGAGCAGGACGGCGAAAATCATCGAACAGACGAGGCGCATCCCGCACTCCTGATTGACCATACAAACAACCTGATCTCCATCACCAAGGCACATCACTGCCGCAGCTGAGACCGTCCAGTACATTCAGTCTGACACACGTTTCCAGAGGCCGCAAGAGGGGTTACAGGCAGTGACCGGGATGAGCCGACCGACCGATCCTGGTAATGCAGTCAGCCAAGCAGCGCTGGTCCGGCAAACGTTGACGGACGATCCGATTGAGCCGCTTCCAGGCAGCTCAACTGCGGGCAGTGCCAAAAGAAAAACAGCCCCGCGTGTTGCCACGCGAGGCTGTAGGTTTCATTCCTGAGGAATCTTCACCACGAATTACTTGCAACCGCAAGGAGCAGCTGGTGCACAGCCGCAGCTCTGAACTGGAACCTGAACCTTAACGGTCTTTGGAACCATGCGGCAGACCTGGACCTGAACTTCCTTCTGCACCTGATGAGGGACGCAGACGGTGTAGTTTTCGGACTTTTCTTCTGCGACGCAGTCATACTCGGTGACCGAGTACTTCTCTTCGCGGGTCTTCGGAACGCACACGGTGAAGTTCACAGTGCGGGTCTTCTCGACGGGAACCTGCTTGCAGACGGTGTACTTCCGCTCGCGCTGTTCCTGACGGCAACCGGTCACGCAGTAGGTGTACTCCTGAGTTTCAGGAACCTGCTTGCAGACCTGAATCGTGCGGGTACGCTCTTCCTGACGGCAGCCAGCGACAGTGTAGGTGTATTCCTGCTGTTCACAGACCTGCTTGCAGACCTGGACAGTACGGGTACGCTCTTCCTGACGGCAGCCGGTCACGCAGTAGGTGTATTCCTGAGTTTCAGGAACCTGCTTGCAGACCTGGACAGTGCGGGTGCGCTGCTCAGGACGGCAAGTGGTGACGCAGTAGGTGTATTCCTGGGTCTCAGGAACCTGCTTGCAGACCGTGACCGTACGGGTACGGGCCTCAGGACGACAAACAGTCACGTTGAACGTGTAGGGCTCCTGACGACAGACCCGCTTGCAGACCGTGTAAGGCACCTGCTCGCAGACGACGTTCGGACACCACTTGCGGCAGCAACGGGTGTTGCAGGGGTTGCAAGGATCAGCCACCTGAGTGGTGACCCACTGGCCAGCGTCGCGAGACACAGTCCGAGTGGCAGTTTCCTGCACAGTGTCATAGACAGTCCGGGTACCGGTGCGTGCTTCCGTGGTCGGAACCATGACGGTGTAGGACTGCTCGACGTTCTCCGAAACGGTCTTGTAAACCGTCCGGGTCCCCTTCTTCTCTTCGGTGACAGGCACCATGACGGTGTACTTCTGCTCAACGTTCTCAGCAACGGTCTTATAAACCGTGCGAGTTCCCTTCTTCTCTTCGGTCGTCGGGACGTTGACAACGTACTTCTGCTCAACGTTCTCAGCGACGGTCTTATAGACCGTGCGAGTTCCCTTCTTCTCTTCAGTCGTCGGGACGTTGACGGTGTAGGTTTCCGTCTTCTCTTCGGAAGCGGTCTTGTAAACCGTGTACTTTTCTTCACGGGTCCGAGCTTCGCTCTCCATGTAGTTCACTGTGCGAGTCTTCTCGACAGTTCGCGGAACCTGCTTGTGAACGGTATACTTCCGCTCACGCTGCTCCGGCTTCATTTCGGTGACGGTGACGGTGCGTGTTTCCGTTCCCATCTCCGAAACCATGACAGTGCGCTCTTCAGTGGTGTACTGAGGCCCACAAGCCGCAGCAACTCCACCGCCGCAGGGGCTACAAGCGCTCGCACAGGGAGCTGGGCGGCAGCGGGCACGATGTCGGCCGCAGCCACCTGCCTGCACGTATGTCGCAGTCAAGGCCAAAGCCAAGGCTGGCAACACCATGAACAATTTTCTCATCAGCAGTCCTCCTCAGGAACAAGTTGCCAATCTGGCGGCGACACACCGCCCATTTTTGTACGGGAGAGGCAAATTCCAGTCGAGAAGACCAGGCAACAAAAGATGCTTACGACCGATGCGGAATCTGCACTATCTGGATAAGATAAGCAGTGCATAACGGTTTGCAAGCTCCATCACACTTTCCCCTCTTGAATTCCGAAAGAGTTCACATGTGGACCGTTTTCATCCTCACTTTGATGACTTTGCTGGATAATCCGGCCGCAAAATCGGCACCTCCAATCAACCCCGAAACCTATTCGCCAAGCCGTACTGTCATTGTTTTGTCCGGAAACACTCAGGTTTACGCGCACGACGATCCCATCGGAGTCGTTCCACCCGGCACGGTATTGAGTTTTAGTAAGGTTCATGAGCAGTGGCTAATGGTCCCGCGTTATGGCGGGTGGGTCTTCGCGGACGACGTTGTCCCCGTCGAGAACGCCGTCGCCTACTATACATCCATCATCGAAAAGACTCCGACTCCGGCGGCTTATCTCCATCGCGGAATCGCCTACTTCCAACTCAACAACATCGAAAAGGCGCAAGCCGATCTGGAGCAATCCATTCAGCTCGGAACCAAGGATGGAGCAGCCTATATCAACCTGGGCAATGTATTGCAGCGACGCGGGTTAATGCAGGAAGCACTGCTGAACTATTCCAAAGGGATTGAACATTCTCCGGACATGGCGTTGCCCTATATCGAACGAAGTTCCGTGCTGATGGAGATGCAGCAATACAACGATGCCGCAGCGGATCTGGAGAAGGCGATTTCCCTCGATCCGAAGTCTCCCGAGGCCTATAACAACCGGGGGGTATTGCTCCGCTTGCAATCAAAATACGAAGACGCCATTAAAGATTACACCAAGGCCATTGAACTGTTTGGTAAGTACTCATCCGCCTATGCCAATCGAGGCTTCGCGCTCCGCCAGCTGGGCCGTTATGAAGAGGCCGTCGCCGACTTTAACAAGGCGCTCTCTCATGATCCGATGTCACACGAAGTCGCGAACGATTTTGCCTGGCTACTCGCCACCTGTCCCGAGGCCAAGTTCCGGGATTCTGCCAAGGCCATTGAGCTCGCCGATCTGGCCTGCAAGTCGACCAATCGAGAGGATGGCACGTACCTCGACACACTGGCTGCGGCCTACGCATCTGCCGAACGCTACGACGCAGCAGTCAAGACCGGCGAAGAGGCCCTTGAGAGACTGAAAAACGACAACCAGTCGGTCGATGTCCACGCCCGCGTCGAGCTCTATCGCGCCAAGAAGCCATACGTTGAACAGCTGTCCCCCAAGCCCTAACGGGCCAAAAGCTGTCGAAGACCTCTATAGCCTCCCGCTCCTCAGCACGCCGTAGATCAACCAGATCCCGAGCATGCCGGAGAGTGCAAACACAGGCACGGAGATCCATGGTGTGGTGCTGGAAGTCCGAATGATCAGCGACGACGAGACGACAAGCGACGCCACCACCAGCGCCACAACGACGCGATTACTCGATCGGTCGAACTCGGAGATCAGCCGATCGAGAGACCGGTGTTCCAGTTGGATCTTCAGGTCATCCCGGCTCAGTTTGTCGAACGTCCGGGCCAGTGACATTGGCATAGAGTGGAAGGTGGTGGCCAGTGTTTTGATATCCTGAGCCATCTTTCCGGCGACCCGCCGCGGGTCATAACGGCGTTTGACCAGGCCCTCCACAAATGGAGCCAGTTCGCCAGCCATATTAAATTTCGGATCCAGTCCGCGACCGACTCCTTCCAGTGTCACTGTCGCCCGGATCAGCAGCATCAGATCCCCCGGACAGCGCAGCCCGTGTGTCGACAGAATCTGCACGAAATCCTGGAGCATCCGACCGACTTTCAGCTGCTCCAGAGTAATCCCGTAGTAAGTCTCGACGAAGTCCTGAATATCAATCCGCAGCAGTGAGTGATCGAGGGGGCGAGATGGCTGTCCCAGATTCTGTACGGATCGCATGGCCAGCTGAACATCACTCTTTGACACCGCGATGATCAGATCAACCAGCAATTCACGTTTCTCATCATCGAGGAAGCCGATCATCCCATAATCAATGAGCGCGATCGTTCCATCGGGCATGATCCGCATGTTGCCCGGGTGAGGATCTCCGTGGAATATCCCGAGATCGAACACCTGCTTCATGTACAACCTCGCTCCTGCCGCAGCAATGACACAGGGATCGAGGCCGTACTCCTGCACCTTGTCCAGATCGTTCGGACGACACCCGTCGACGAACTCCATCGTCAGGACAGCTGAGGTCGTCAGGTCTTCATAGACCCTCGGAACCAGCAGATTGGGATCGTTGCGATACAGCCGACGAAACTGCTCCATCGTTCGTGCTTCCCGCAGGAAGTTGATCTCACGACGGATCGTCCGCTGAAAGTGCTGAACGAGACCGATCGGGTCGAAGACCTGCGATTCGGGAATCTGTCGCTCAATAAGCAGTGCGATTTCCTGCATCAGCGACAGATCGCGTTCGATATCCCGCTCGACATGCGGACGGCGAATCTTGATCGCCAGCGGAGTCCCGTCGAAGTGTCGTGCCCGGTGAACCTGTCCCAGTGACCCCGCAGCCAACGGTTCGGGATCAAACTCGGCAAACAGGACGTCAATCGGGCGATGGAGTTCCGCTTCCACAAGACGGATCGCCTCTTCGCCCGGAAAGGGAGGCACCCTCTCCTGCAGGTGCGACAGTTCCTCAATGACATCTTCGGGAACCAGATCGGGGCGAGTGCTGATGACCTGGCCGAACTTGATGAATGTGGGGCCCAGATCTTCCAGAGCCTGTCGAATTCTCTCAGGCGTACTGTGAGAATCGGCAGCTGGGTCGCGTCGAAAAAAGAGGCGTTTGCCCCATTGCAGGTAACGTTTGAGCCCGATTCTCTCGATCAGGTCATCAAACCCATGGCGCAGCAACACACCCACGATCTCGCGACTGCGCGCCAGGTTCCTGAGGAACTTGAAGGGAGAGTACTCGAACGACACGGGGGCTGCTCGCGGGGGGCACCAGGAAAGACCGCTCCATTGTGATCTGCCAGACGACGGTCGTCCTGTCCAAACAGACAGAATTCCGAAATCGAGGCCAATCTCGTGCCCGCTGCGGACTAGTTCTAACAGCTTGAACTCAAAATTTTCCCACAGTAGGACAGACATTCCTGTCTGTCCCGTGTGAAGAGCGACTCCGAATTCACCACGGCTACGACTGATTTGAGGTTCTCTCTCAAAATCATCATCCTCTCCACATGTCTGCCACGCCTGCCCACCCCAGTCCGGAATCCAACGAGCCGGTCGACTGGGGAGCCATCTCCAGCTACGACTACGTGCTCCCGCCGGAGCTGATCGCCGCAGCTCCGCTCGCGGAGCGGGATGCGTCACGCCTGCTCGTCGTCAACCGGGCCGAGCAGTCGATTACGCATGCGTCGTTCCGCGACCTGCCACACTATCTCCGAGCGGGCGATCTGCTGGTGGTGAATGAAACCCGTGTTGTCCCCGCCAAACTCAAGGGCGTCCGGGCAGCGACGGGCGGGAAATGGGAGGGTCTGTTCCTGGGCATCGAGGGGGCGGACCGCTGGCGATTGATCGGCCATGCACGCGGCAAGCTCAAACCGGGGGAGGAGCTCAGCCTCTTCCCCGCGGAAAACCCTGACTCCCCGGAACGGTTGAGACTGATCCTGCGTGAACAGCGCCACGAAGGCGAATGGCTCGTCGAACCCGTCGCCCCGGAGGGATTTCAGCTCACGAAAGCGAATAGCGACGATCCATGGGCCCTGGTGCAACAGCTGCTCGATCACTTCGGGACAGTTCCGCTTCCGCCCTACATCGAGCGTACCTCAGCTGCGCCTGAGGACCACGAACGTTATCAGACGACCTACGCGAAGAACCCCGGAGCGATCGCTGCGCCGACGGCGGGACTGCACTTCACGCCGGAGATCTTCGAGGCCTGCCGGGCGCGCGGAGTCGATGTGGCGAAGCTCACGCTGCATGTCGGTATCGGGACCTTCCGCCCCGTGTCGGTCGAGCGGCTCGACGACCACGTCATGCACTTTGAGTCGGGCGAAGTCCCGGCCAGTACGGTCGAGGCCATAGAACGCACCCGGCAGCGAGGCGGGCGCGTCATCGCCGTCGGCACCACAGCTGTGCGTACGCTGGAGTCGGTGGCCCAGTCGGGTCCGTTGCGTCCCTGGTCGGGCGAAACGAATCTCTTTATCCGCCCGCCGTATCAGTTCCAGGTCGTCGA
>QWOR01000142.1 GCA_003669575.1 Planctomycetota bacterium
TCCTCACCATCAACCGGTGCCCAGAGTGAGCCCTCGGCCAGTGTGATGCTCCAGACATCGCGATCGAGGGCCGGGTCATACATCGCCCAGGTCGTCTTTGCGGGTGAGGCCCCTTCCGCTGGAACCTCGCGGCGAACGAAAAACAGTCTCCCCCAATCGGCCCGCAAGCGATCCACCCGCCCCCGAGGCAGGTCGCGTTCAGCGACCTTCGATCCATCCGCAGCTCTCAACACAATCAGCTTATTGAGCAGCGGCGGGATCAGCACGACGTATTCGGAATCGGCACAGATCTCGGACCCCGGAGTCACCGAAGAACGCTTCCAGGCGACCTTAATCTCCTTCTCATAAGGAACAATCGCTGTCAGTTCATCGCCCGAGAGATAACAGAGTGTGTCAAATGTCAGGGGGCCAACATTCCCCTGATACGAGCTGCTTGCGTTGGGGTAGATCATGTCGCGAACCCCCGGCTTGACCTCCGGGGCACGCACCGCAATCCGGTCGCGTGCAGAGCCGATATCCGAAAGCGTGCCCTGAAGCCGTGGCATAAACTGGCTTCCACTGGCTTCGTAGGGACAGACCACGGCAAACTGGTCGCGATACGCAAACAGAACCAGCTGCGGATCAGTCTGGATATAGCGGATCGGACGAACATTGGGATTCGGCAGATTGGCCAGGTTCAAGATCTGGCGGGTACGCCCCTGGCTGGCGGTCATTTGAATCGCCAGATGGGGGTTGGATTCCATGGTGAAGATCCCGTTTTCAAACGGTCCACGTCTGGACCCCAGCATGCGAATGACTTCCCGTTGCGGCATCTGTCCGGGAATCTTGTTCGGGACGATCGTCGGGGACTCGGCATTTTTCCCGAGGAATGCCAGCAGAGGTCCGGTCTTCTTGTCGTCTTCCAGACGTTTCAGAAGAGCCTTACCTGTTGTTCCCGGCTCGCATTCCACTTCGGCAAGCTCGCGCTGCAGCAGCGACAGCAGAGGCCTGACAGTCGAGAATTGATTGAGTGCCAGCTGATTGCGGATCAGTCGAGCCACTGCAGGCCCTCGCAGCTGGAGCTGAGGCGACTCACTCAACGTCCATAACACCCGCTGGGCGAGGAACTGGTCGAACTGATTGATCAGTGCGAGCTGCAAATGCAGTTCAGGAGCCAGGTCGATGCCGAGCACCCTCGCGGCCAACTGTTTCTGTGGATTGTCGAGTGGTGTCACGGCAGCCTGAATGGCGGCGAGCATCTCTTTTTGTTGAGCCTCATTCGCCAGCGAATACAGCCGAGTCAACCGCCCCCGCAGCCAGCGGTCGTTACGGATCTGGTGGTCTGAGGCCACATTCTGCAGCGCATCCGTGCGGCCCACCGTCGGAATCAATTCGAGGTACTCACGAAACGCCGCGAGTGATTCGCCAGACTGTTCCAGCCCTTCGGCCAGTATTTGATTCAGGAGTCGTTTCTGGTCGGGATCGGTGACTGTCCTCTTTAACTCGTCGGCGAGGCCACGCGATCCCTGGTAATCCGCTTTCAGTCGCTCCAGCTGGGACCAGACGAACAGCTTCCGAGTTGCCGGGGAATCCTGAATCGCCAGTGACTTCTGCAGGAGTTCAATCGCTTCGGCCTCCTTCCCCTGGAACAGCAGCAGCTCGCCCTGCTCCGCCAAGGCCTGAGCTTGCTTCGCGGGATCATTGAGGTTGCGGGCAATGTCCGCTTTCACATCCGAGAGCGATCGGTAGCCAATCAGCTCCGAGGTCGTTTGCATCAACAATCGGCCGCGAGACGAAACCAGACTGCCCGCATGGAGAGAAGGAGGGAGGTCCGAGCGAGAGACAACTCGCCCGGTTTTCATTTCGATCGCGAGAACTTCGTTCGACGAGACCGGTAACAGATAGTAATTCCCACTGACAACTCCCCGTCCAGCGGGGGGAGCAATCTCCTGGCTCCAGATAAACTTCCCATCGGCCAGACTGAAAGCCTGAATGGTCCGTTCTCCGACGACAAGACAACGCCGGTCAGTGCAGGCAGCGACGAACAGTGAATCCCCGCGTGGCAATTCCCACACAGGCTCACCCGTCTCCAAATCGAAACAATAGAGCTTGTTGGTCTCAGCTGCCGGAAGGAGCACGCGACCGGCGGTCAATATCGGCGAGTTGTCGAGCCAGCGTCTCTGGCGAATCAGGTTGTTCAGCAGGGAATCATTCTGCAGTCGATCGCCCCGCATACGCATCAGCGCGAAATTCTGCGGATTCGTCGGCCGTGGGGTGTACTGATACTGTTTGATCCACACCAAACGTCGAAGGAGCGGGTCGACAGCGACAACCACCCCCTCCCCTGTCGGGCAGATCAGCAGTCCCCCCGCATAGGCGGGCGACAATCCAAACAAGCGGCGAGTCTCGTCGTAGTCGATTCCCTTCTCCGGATTCAACAGAGGCAGTGACCAGTTCGGCTCCCCATTCTCGGGCGAGAGCGAGAAGAGCCGGATCTGTCCCTTTTCCTCGGCCAGCGTAAACAAATGACCGTCCACCGGCAGCGGAGCTCCCAGGAAGAATGCACCGGCCAGCCTCAGCGACTCCCCCGTCTCCTGACCATCCTCATCTCTCCGAATCGCACCCGCCGGCCCCCCCGATTCCCACTTCAACAACCCTGTGGCCAGGTCATACGCCAGCAACCGGTTTTCACGAGGGGGGATCAACTCCTGCGGCGCTGGGACAGCCCCGGGACGAATCATCATCTGCCGCTTGTGGGCTCCGATCATTCCGGTGCTTGAAATCGAGTAGACCTGCTGACCATCGCTGGAAAGAGCCGCACCGGTCTGGTTCAGCCAGGCACGCTGGCCCAGATAGATGGCCACCAGACGGTTCTGAAGCTGATCAGATCCGAGACTCTGGTAATTCCGCCATGTCCAGTAGAGGAACGTTTCATCTCGCACGACGCCCGACCAGCGGAGTTCGCCCGTTCTGGCATCCAGAGCCTTCACCGATCCCAGTCCCTGAACCAGAACCGTGTCTCCCACGACCAGCGGAGCGCCGATCACCAGTGGGGTGGTTTTCGTGGCGTCGAACAAGTCACCCTGCAGGTAAGCCTTCTCGAGTTCCATCAGGAATGTCAGAAACTCGCCCTCCCGACCGGGAGCGAAAAAGGTGTCGTATTCATCAATGAGCGGGTAGGACCAGTATCCACGCAGAAGGGGAGAAACGGGCTCACCACTTCCCCAGCGTCGAGGGTGCCCTCCTGCAAACTTCCAATCACCCACTCGCTGCGGAATCAGTGACGGAGTCGGTCCAAACACTTTGTCCAACCACGCGGAGTCAGCCATCGGCGGAGGGGTGATGTTGCGTCCCTCGTCGACCAGCGGCCCGGCCTGGGCCAGAACACTCAATTCCGGCAGATGCTTTGCCGCTGCACCGGGCTGATTCGCCTGCGTCCAGGCCCGGGTAATTCGCAACAGGAGACCGACACGTTCCGGTCCCGGTTCCATGTGCACCAGCAATCTTTCCCAGAGCCGGGCCGCCAACGCGGTCTCCCCCTGATCGAAAGCGAAATCGCCCGCAGTCCGAATCGCCTCAGCTGCCGCCAGCGTGAGCGGGTAAATCCGGGCCACATCGAGCAGTTCGGTGAGATTGCCCTGCTGGCGGGCTGACTCCAGCCGTCTGGCAGCCAATTGTTCGTAGCGGCGGCGATACGTTTCAATGGCCTCGGGAGGCATCGACCAGAGAAGCGACTCGGCTCGTTCCAGAGAACTTCTGGTCGGCTTCATTCCCTCGACTTCAAAATGATCCTCGATCAGTTCCAGCAGAGGTTGAAGCTTATCGATCGCCGATTCGTAGTCCTGCGAATTCAAAGATTCGCGAGCCTGGTTCAGTTCAATCAGCAGTCGTGTTTCGCGCGGCAGCTGGTTCAGCAATCCCTGCTCAGGGTTTGTTTCCATCTGCTGACCGAACTGACCCCCAAATTGTGCGGACGCAGTTGTGGCGGTTAACCAGAGCAATGCTGCACCGATTGCCACCCTGCCCCATCCGATTCGTGGTCGTCCGAGACCTGCCATACTTTCCGCTCCTGGATGACCGGGCCTGAAAATCCCAGACCGAGCTGATCTGAAATCCAGACGCGAATCGCGGACAGCAACGTCCGCTTGCCGGCTGTCCTGTCCAAGAACACCCGTGCAGTCAATTAGGGCCGGCGGGACTCGAACCCACGACCAAGCGATTATGAGTCGCCTGCTCTAACCGCTGAGCTACAGCCCCTCATCACTTCTGAAACTCGAAGTGTGAGCGATCATCGTATGATTCTCACCAACCTTTCTCCAGTGCGGTTCAAGGATTGACGGGCGGGGAAGGGACGATCACACTCGTTTTTCGCCTTCATATTTCAGTTTCGAGAAGTGTTCAGAGGAAAATGACATGCGTGGTTGTGTGCTGGTGCTCTGCGGATGCTTCGGGGTGGGCTTGTGGTTCGGCCCAGCTGCTGTTGCTCATGACAGTCCGGAAGCTCACTCGCACAAGGTTGCCGATGCCGAGATTCACAAACCCACGCCGATCCCCTCTCGAATTGTTCTCACCTGGGAGGGAGATCCTGCCACCTCCGCTGCGGTGACCTGGCGAACCTCGTCTGACATCAAGCAGGGTCTCGCACAGATCGCCGTGGCGACAGACGGTCCCGGGTTTGCGAAGACGGCATCCCCGGTGAATGCGGTGATGACTCCACTGGAAACGGAGTTCGGTACCGCTCACTGGCATACGGCGTCGTTCACCGGCCTGACTCCCAAGACGAAGTACGCCTATCGTGTCGGTGACGGCGAGAACTGGAGCGAGTGGTTTCAGTTCCAGACTGCGAGCAACGTTCCCGAGCCGTTCAGCTTCGTCTACTTCGGCGATGCCCAGAACGATTTGCGTTCGATGTGGTCGCGCGTCATTCGTGAAGCATCACGCGACGCCCCGAAAGCCGCCTTCATGCTGCATGCAGGGGATCTGATCAACCGGGCCGAAAGCGATGCCGAATGGGGCGAGTGGTTCCAGGCGGGAGGACACCTGCATGCGATGATTCCGAGTGTCGCGACCCCCGGGAACCACGAATATATAGTCACCGCCAAGATTGCCGGAATCCCGACCAAGATCGATCTGTCGAAGTTCTGGCGTCCGAGTTTTGCCTTTCCGATGAACGGTCCGGAGAAACTGGAAGAGACGTGCTACTATGTCGACTATCAAGGAGCGCGGATTATCTCGCTGAACTCGAATGACCGCCATTTGATTCAAGCCACCTGGCTGGAGAAGGTTCTGGCCAACAACCCGAACAAATGGACGATCATTACCTTCCATCATCCGCTCTATTCGACGGCCAGGGGACGCGACAATGCCATGATTCGCATAGCGTGGCAGGCTGTCTTCGACAAGTACAAGGTCGACATCGTTCTACAGGGGCATGACCACTCCTATGGCCGGACGGGACTGCTGCTGGGGGAGAACACGACGACCGGACTCGTCAAGCAGGCGAATGAGTCAGGGACGGTTTATGTTGTGTCCGTCAGCGGGCCCAAGCAGTACGCTGCCCAGCGTAGCCCGATTTTCAAACGCGTGGCCGAAGACACACAGCTGTATCAGGTGATCCACGTCGATGGTGATCAGCTGCGATACCAAGCCCATACCGCGACGGGTCGCCTCTACGATGCCTTTACGCTGCAGAAACAGGCGGGGCAGCCCAACCAGCTGATCGAACAGGTGCCCGACACGCCTGAGAATATCCGCCCGGAAGAACCGAAGAAGTAGCCCGCTCCAGATAAGAAATAGAGCGGTGGGCGTGAGCCCACCGAGGCATGGAGCGTTACGGAACCGATGATTACTTGATTGGCCATTCGCAAACGGTTCGATTCGCTCCAGTGGCCGTCAGGCACTTGGACTCCTCGGCAGATTCACGCCTGCCGCTCTCAATCGAGGTCACGAACAGGGAGACAATGTCATGCCCAGATCGTTTTGGTTGGCTCTGATTCTCGGGCTGGTGCTGCGTGGCTCGTTGTCGCTTGCGGAGGAGAAGCCAGCTGCGATTCCCGACCTGACGGTCATGGACCTGCCGAGTTCGATGGACGGAAAACCACAGAAGGTCCGGTACTGGCTGCCGAAATCTGCGGGCCCGCACCCGGTCTTCATCTCGCTGCACTCCTGGAGCGGCGACTACACGCAGGACCACTCGGACTGGTTGCGGGAAGCTGTTGATCGTGGCTGGATCTTTATCGAGCCGAACTTTCGCGGGCCCAATGAGCACCCTGAAGCGTGTGGTTCGGCACTCGCGCGGCGGGATGTTCTTGACTCCATCGACTGGGCACTCAAGCAGCCCGGAGCTGACCCGGAACGTGTCTATGTGGCGGGTGTCTCTGGCGGCGGGCACATGACGATGATGATGGCAGCGTTTCACCCCGAACGAATTTCCGCAGCTTCCGCTTGGGTCGGGATCAGCGATCTGGCCGCGTGGCACGCTTTTCACACCAAACCTTACGGACGGGGAAACTACGCTCTGATGGCTGAGCGCAGTTGTGGTGGCGCCCCTGGAAGTTCGGCGGATGTCGACCTGCAATTCTACGGGCGGTCCCCCATTCACTTTCTTCAGCACACCAAGGACCTGCCGCTTGAAATCTGCGCGGGAATTACCGACGGCAAGACCGGTTCCGTCCCCATCCAGCATTCATTGAACGCCTTCAACGTCATCGCCCAAGCCCGACAGACGCCGCAAATTACAGATGTAGACATTCAACAGTTGTGGGAGAAGGGGAAGCTCGACTCCCCACAGGAGAGTGACAGGACAGATGACCCGACTTACGGACGGGCAATCTATTTGCGTCGCCATTCCGGACCAAGTCGTGTAACCATCTTTGAGGGAGGGCACGAAGGGCTGCCACACGCTGCCTGCGAATGGCTCAGCCAACAACGCCGCCTCACACAAATCAACGCTCGCTGATTGAATAAGCAACCGCCTTCACCCGCTGGGAATTCTCAAACTGAGCTCCCCCCATATTCCCGCTCCTTCCCATCAACGATAAACCATAAACTGCCAACCACTAACGCTCCGCAGAACCGTCCGTATCCTTGCAGTCCCACTATACGCTTGATACCTTGCGACCTCTTCCGAGGGGGGTGTGCGCTGAACGACCGCGCGGGCCTGCCTCTGTGGGTTCAGTGGATGGAATCACTGGCCATCTCTTCCGTTCGCGGGTCTTGAACTCCCCGGTGAAATAAGTCACTCCGGGGCAATAAGTTCAGGAATTCGCGGTTCACGTTCGTCTGACTCAGGAACAGATTCATGTCCACGCAGTACGTGTACTTTTTCGGCAACAAGAAATCTGATGGCGATGGCACGATGAAAACCTTGCTTGGTGGCAAGGGAGCCAACCTCGCCGAGATGATCAACATCGGCTTGCCCGTTCCCGCTGGCTTCACGATTACGACTGAGGTCTGTAACTACTACTACGCGAACGGTCAGAAGTACCCCGCTGAACTCGAAGCCCAGATCGCTGCGGCCCTCAAGAAGGTCGAAGAGGCGATGGGCGCCCAGTTCGGCTCAACAACGAACACGCTGCTTCTCTCCTGCCGTTCGGGTGCACGCGAGTCGATGCCCGGCATGATGGACACGGTGCTCAACATCGGTTTGAACGATGTCACCGTCGAAGCTCTCGCCAAGCAGTCGAAGTCCGAGCGTTTCGCCTGGGACAGCTATCGCCGCTTCATTCAGATGTACGGCGATGTGGTGATGAACCTCAAGCCACAGTCGAAGAACGATCCCGATCACTTCGAAGACCTGATCGAGAAGAAGCGTCACAAGGCCAAGGTCGAGTTCGACTCCCAGCTGTCTGCGGAACACCTCAAGGAACTCGTCGCCGAGTTCAAGGCGGTGATCAAGAAGCACACCGGCAAGGAATTCCCGACCGATGCGATGGAGCAGGTTCGCGGCTGTATCGGTGCTGTGTTCAGCTCGTGGATGAACGACCGCGCGATCGTTTATCGCCGGATGTACAACATTCCCCACGACTGGGGCACGGCGGTCAACGTTCAGGCGATGGTCTTTGGTAACCTCGGAGATGACTGTGCGACCGGTGTGGGTCTGACCCGCGACTGTGCTATCGGAACTCCCGGCTTCTGCGGTGACTACCTGATCAATGCTCAGGGTGAAGACGTCGTCGCCGGTATTCGCACCCCACTGCGGATCGAAGAGACCCTCGGCAAGGACATGCCAGTTGCTCACAAGGAACTCGACGAGATCGGTAAGATCCTCGAAAAGCACTTCAAGGAAGTCCAGGACGTCGAATTCACCATCCAGCGCGGCAAGGTCTGGATGCTCCAGACTCGCAATGCCAAGCGAACCGGTTTCGCAGCTGTCCGCATCGCGGTCGATCTGGTTAACGAAGGTCTGATCACCGAGAAGGAAGCGATGCAGAAGCGTCGTATTCCTGCAGACGACCTGAACCAGCTCCTCCAGCCGATCTTCGATGCCGAAGCGAAGAAGGCCGCCACCAAGTCCAACCGCCAGATTGCCAAGGGCATCAACGCCGGTCCTGGTGCAGCCACCGGTCAGATCGTCTTCCACGCCAGCGATGCGGAAGAGATGTACAACAAAGACAACAAGGTCTCGCTGATTCTGGTCCGCAAGGAAACCAGCCCGGAAGACCTTCGCGGCATGAAGGTCGCCAAGGGAATTCTGACTTCGTTCGGTGGTGCGTCCTCGCACGCCGCACTGGTCAGCCGCCAGATGGGTAAGGTCTGTATCGTCGGCTGCGGCTCGATGGTCGTGGACTATGACAAGGGTACGATCACCGCCGGGGGCCAGACCCTCAAGGGTGGCGACTGGATCAGCATCGACGGCTTCACCGGCGAAGTCTTCGCCGGCAAGGTCGACACCAAGCCCAGCGAAATCGTCCAGGTCCTCGTCAACAAGACCCTCAAGCCCAGCGAGTCGGAGACCTATGGTCGCTACGCACAGCTGATGGGCTGGGTCGACAAGTACCGCAAGCTCAAGGTGCGTGCCAACTCGGAACAGGACGAAGCTCACTTGGCTGACGCGTTCGGCTGCGAAGGAGTGGGACTCTGTCGTACCGAGCACATGTTCTTCTCGAAGATCCAGGAATTCCGTGAGATGATCGTCTCGGAAAGCCTGGAGCAGCGTGAGAAGGCACTCGCCAAGCTGCTGCCCTTCCAGCGTGCGGACTTCACCACGCTGTTCAAGGTCCTCGGCAGCCGTCCGGTCACGATCCGCCTGCTCGACCCACCGCTGCACGAGTTCCTCTCCGAGCATCACCTGCACGATGATGCGGGCCTCGCAGACCGTCTGGCCAAGGCCGTCGGCATCAGCAAGGAAACCGTTCTGCGTCGCGTGGACGAGCTGAAGGAATCGAACCCGATGCTCGGCTTCCGTGGTTGCCGTCTGGGGATCGTCTACTCCGAGATCACAGCCATGCAGGCTCGTGCGATCTTCGAAGCAGCTGCTGACCTCAAGAAGCAGGGTGTCGACGTTCATCCGGAAGTCATGGTTCCGCTCGTCGGCTACAAGAGCGAACTCGATCACCAGGCCAAGATCATCCGCGACACCGCGGACAAGGTCTTCGCCGAGAAGGGTGTGAAGGTCGACTACCAGGTCGGCACGATGATCGAAGTGCCGCGTGCTGCGTTGACCGCGGGTGAAATCGCTCAGACCGCTGAGTTCTTCAGCTTCGGAACGAACGACCTGACCCAGACGACCCTCGGCATGAGCCGTGACGACTACGGTTCGTTTATCCCGCTCTATCGTGAAAACGATATCATCGGCGACGACCCGTTCCAGAAGATCGACCAGACCGGCGTCGGCCGCCTGATGAAGATCGCCTGCGAAGACGGTCGGGCCACGCGTCCCAAGCTCAAGCTCGGCATCTGCGGCGAACACGGCGGCGAACCTTCGTCGGTCATGTTCTGCCACAAGCTCGGCCTCGACTACGTCAGCTGCTCGCCGTTCCGCATCCCGATCGCGAAGCTCGCAGCTGCCCAGCAGGCTGTCGAAGGCTAACCAGTAGGACAGACATTCCTGTCTGACCTATCGCCGTCGAGTCCCCTCGACGTGACCACATCAAAGACCGCCGAGGATCACTCCCCGGCGGTCTTTTTGTTTTCACTCACGCTCTTCAGCGAGCCGGAAGCGTCAGCGCCTGGACTCGATTCATCCAACGCCCGGAAACTTGTTAGACTGAATTTCGCCAGACTCACTTCGGGAGCCAATCCGTGACCAACTTCACTACGTCAATCGCGGATGCCATCTTTCGAGATAAAGTCCTCACAGCCCGCCGCCAAACTCCCAGTGAGAAGTTCGCCATCTGTTTTGAGTTGTTTGAACAATCGATCGAGACGATGCGATCCGGGATCATCGGCCAACATCCGGAGTTCGGCGTTGAGGCAGTGAACACGGAACTCGAACGCCGATTGCGCATCCGCCGCTCCATCGAAGAACGCGGGATCTACTCCCCCATTGAAGCCCGTGAGGAGCCTCTCTCCTCATGACCGGTATCAACGCGGCAGCTCGATTGGTGGATGCCCTCGAATCAGCGAGTATTCCTTACATGATCGTGGGGGCTCTTTCGAGCAGCCTCTATGGGATCGCGAGGTCGACGTATGACGCTGATTTTGTGGTCTCGGCTCCCCCACGCGATCTGCAGCGATTCTTGCAAGCACTGGACGATGACTTCATTCGAGATCCTCAGCTCTCTTTCGAGATGAAGACTGGAACGACTCGTCAGTTGATCCGGGTTCGAGACAGTTCGTTTACGATCGAACTGTTCCGGCTGAGCCAGGATCCATTCGACCAGGAACGGTTTCAGCGACGCGTTCGCATGACCCTTTCGATACTCAATCGCGAAGCGTACGTCCCGACCCCAGAAGATGTCGTCATCATGAAGCTACAGTGGGGACGAAGCAAAGACATTGAAGATGTCCGGGGTGTCATCGCAGTCCAGATTAACACTCTCGACTGGGACTACGTGCATCACTGGACCGATCGCCACGGAACTCGCCAGCAACTCGACGAAATCCGTCAATCTATTGAGGCGCAGGAGTGAGTCAGATGCCATTCAGCCAGGGGGCAAGTGCCGCTCTCGATGACTGAAGCCGGAAGCGTCAGCCCCCGGAGTCATTCGCTGGTTGCGAGACCCATTCAATCAGCATTCGCAGAGACTCACTCAGTGATATACTGGCTTGTGTCCCGTCTAATGTCCCATGGAGTTCCTCATCAATGCGTTACACCACTTTCGCGGCCATGATGTGCGGTTTGATCTGTTACGCGGGAACCGCTTCAGCGGGCGACGCTCCCGACTGGCGATCGTGGCGGGGACCGAAGGGGAACGGAAGCGTTGAGTCTGGCAACTACCCGGTGAAGTTTGACGCGGAGAAGTACCATTGGAGGACCGCGCTGCCGGGCAAGGGATGCTCCACACCGATCATCCACGCGGGCAAGATTTACGTGACCTCAGCTGCTGATGGCAAGGACGCGGTGCTGTGCTTCGACATGAACGGGGCCGAGCAGTGGCGGGCTGTCTTCGGGGCCGAGAACGCCGGAAAGCATCGCAACGGGTCGGGTAGTAACGCCTCGCCAGTGACCGATGGGAACGCGGTGTATGTCTTCTACAAGAGTGGCACGCTCGCAGCTGTGGGGCTGAACGGCAAGGAGCTCTGGAAGACGAATCTCGTCGACCGCTACGGCAAGGACACGTTGTTCTGGGATCACGGCACTTCGCCGGTGCTGACCGAGAAGTACGTCATCATGGCCCGTATGCACCAGGGCGAATCATGGCTGGCAGCCTTTGATAAGCAGACCGGTGAACTGGTCTGGAAGGTGGCCCGCAACTACACGACGCCGACCGAGTGTGACCACGGGTACTCGACCCCGCTGGTGATCCAGCACAACGGAAAGGAATCGATCCTCGTCTGGGGAGCCGAGCATGTGACGATCCACGATGCGAAAAACGGCGAAGTGGTCTGGTCGTGCGGGGACTTCAATCCCGACGGCAACAAGCTGTGGCCCGCGATCGCGACCCCGGTGATCGTCGGCGATATGGCGGTGATCGCATATGGCCGAAATGATCGCGGAATCCCTCGCCTGTATGGCATCCGCCTGACCGGATCGGGCGACGTGACCGCGACCAGCCATGCGTGGCTGCGAGATGATGTGGGGACGTTTGTCCCATCGCCGGTCGCCTACAAGGGGCACGTCATTCTGGTACGTGATCGCGGCGAGGTGGCCTGCATCGACCCCGCCACCGGCAAGACGGTCTGGGAGGGAGCTTTCCCCAAGGACCGCTCAAACTTCTACGCCTCACCGCTGGTGGCCGGGGATCTGCTCTTTGCCCCTCGCGAGGACGGTACGGTCTTCGTGGCCAAGATCGCCGATGGCAAGTTCGAACTCCTGTCCGAAAACGTCATGGCCGAACCCGTCATCGGCTCCCCCATCCCCGCCGGCGACCGCATTTTGATTCGCGGAGAGAAGCACCTGTTCTGTGCGGCAGCGGAATAACGTGATGCGAGAGTTCTGACCGATGGGCCTCTGCCAGACTTACAGTTCAGGGGCAGGAAGGACTGGCAACTTGTTTACCGAGAGAGCGATTCTGCTTGTGGGAAGCGTTTCAGTCAGCACACTACTGATTGGACTACCGCTTGGGATGAGCATGAGGATTAACACGACCAAGGCATGGTCAATCCTCCTGTTCACCATACTCCTCGTTGTGGTTCTCTCGCAATGTGGCGACGTTCCGGAAATCATTCCTCCAGCGATACTCGGGGCGATATTCACCATGATCCTCACGAGATTTGTTTTTCGCAGAGGATCTTCCCTAAGCAAACCACACAATCTCATCTTGTTTGGATTCATCACACTCGTTGTGGCAGCATTGCTCTGGCCAAGACTACACGACGCAAAAAAACTCGGACGAAAACTGAGTGGAGTTGGGAGAGGTCACGTAATGTCGAAATGGTTAGGTGGTGTTCTGGTTCTCGTCACCGTTCTGGCCGGTGGACAAATGGCTCACTGTGGCGACATCCGCGTCATCGACAAAGAAGTCCGGTACCTCGCGAAGAAGTACGCTGAGGATGACAAGCCGCGTCCGGCTCCTTCATTCGATGGGGTCGGAATCCCGATCACCTCGCTGCCCGAGAAGATCCGGTCGCCCGGTGGCTGGGAGGAGAACGCATACGTCGCCTCGAACGAGCAGACGATCTTTCGTTTTCCCGGCGAGAGTCGGGTGGTGCATCTGGTCGAAACGACGCGTGGCATCGATGACACCGACTCCGGAGCGATCGATTACAAGCTGTGGTATCGCGTCTCGCTCGACAACGGCCAGACCTATTCCGAGCTGAAGCCGCTCATCCAGAAGGGGGCGGAGTATGACTACCTGCACCCGATCTCCGGAGTGTGGGTCGGCTCCAACAGCTTCGTCTTTGGCGGACGCATCGTCGGGGCGTCGAACGGGGAGATCCTGGTCCCGACCTACCGCTGGCCACTCGATGAGAATCGCAAGCGGCTCAATCCCCATAACGCCTACACCTACATGGAGTCGGGAGTGCTGATCGGCAAATGGACCACCGATGGGAAGGATGTCGAGTGGCAGGCTGGCCAGTTCGTCCGCCCTGAGCCGGGCGAATCGACTCGCGGGTCGGATGAGTCAGCTGTGGAGGAGCTGAAGACCAAGGGCCACTTCCTGATGGTCACTCGCGGTTCGAACATGAACAAGCCGGAGTTCCCGGGCCGCAAGTGGCTCTCGATCTCCAAGGATGGATGCCGCACCTGGAGCAAGCCGGTGCCGTGGACCTACACCAGCGGCGAGGCATTCTTCAGCCCCGCCGCCCAGAGCTCGCTGATCCGCTCTCGCAAGAATGGCCGCCTGTACTGGATCGGCAACATCACGCCGACTAATCCCGACGGCAACTACCCCCGCTTCCCGCTCGTGATGGGCGAGATCGACGAAGAGAATTGTCTGCTCAAGAAAGTGACCGTCATCACCATCGATACCCGTAACCCCGAGTTCGACACCGACAAGATGCAGCTGTCAAACTTCCGCACCACCGAAGATCCCAAAACCGGCCGCATCCTGATCACACTGACCCGCTTGGACGACAACATCAAGCCGCCATCCGATGACCCGAAGACCTGGTACCAGGGCCACCCGAACTGGTATCTGGTGGAAGTCCCGGAGTGAATGAGTTTTTCTGTAGCGACTGGAAGTCGTCCGATCAGACACACGATTGCAAACA
>QWOR01000340.1 GCA_003669575.1 Planctomycetota bacterium
CCAACCCCGACGGCAACTACCCCCGCTTCCCGCTCGTGATGGGCGAGATCGACGAAGAGAATTGTCTGCTCAAGAAAGAGACCGTCATCACCATCGATACCCGTAACCCAGAGTTCGACACGGACAAGATGCAGCTGTCGAACTTTCGCACGACCGAAGACCCGCAGACCGGTCACATCCTGATCACGCTGACCCGCATGGATGACAACATCAAACCACCATCCGATGACCCGAAGACCTGGTACCAGGGCCACCCGAACTGGTATCTGGTGGAAGTCCCGGAGTGAATGAGTTTTTCTGTAGCGACTGGAAGTCGTCCGATCAGACACACGATTGCAAACAACGTCGGTCAACAAGAGCAGCAGGTTGTCACGCTGGGGACGACCAGCCCCAAGACTTGGCGATCCGTTTTGTCATCCCCTCGCGAACCAATTCCTCCCTGATGTGTCTCGCCCGGCACTATGAACAAGAAGCAACTCTTGAAACTGGGATGTCCCGAAGACTGCGTCGTGGAAGCGATTCAGGCGGTGCAGCAAGCTGCCATGGCCGGTGAAATCAAGGGCAAGTATGGACCACGACTCATTGAGGAGATCCTGGCTGCCCCGTCAACTTTTGCTGATCACCCGCGATTCGGTGATCTCGCGAACGCACTGTTGCACCCCGAACCCGTGGAACCGCCACGTGAACCGATCGAGTACAAGGTCTGGGGACGCGAGCGGATCGATGACAATACGTTCACACAGATGGCCGATGCGTGTCGACTGCCCAATGCGGTTGGAGCAGCGCTGATGCCCGATGCGCATCTCGGTTACGGCCTGCCCATTGGCGGCGTACTGGCTTTGGAGTATGCCGTTTGTCCGTATGCGGTCGGTGTCGACATCGCCTGCCGGATGAAACTCTCGATTCTCGATCTGCCGGTGACAAGCCTGGAGGACGAGAAACGATCGGGCGACTACGACCGGGCTTTGGAGAAGGGCACGGTCTTCGGAGCTGGCGGTTCGCACGACCGTAAACAGCTGCACCCGGTTCTGGATCAGGACTGGGATGTGACGCGAGTGACTCGTGAATTGAAGCCGAAGGCCTGGGCCCAGCTGGGAACGTCCGGATCGGGAAACCACTTTGTCGAGTTCGGGATCGTGACACTCGACCAGCCGGAGCTGGGGTTGGAACCGGGCCGGTACGTTGCACTGCTGAGCCATAGCGGAAGCCGTGGCCCTGGCTATGGGGTGTGCAATACCTACAGCTCGATCGCTAAAACGAACCTGCCGCGCAAGTACGCGAAGTTCGGCCAGCTGGCCTGGCTCGACCTCGATACCGAAGCGGGCCAGGAGTACTGGCTGGCCATGAACCTGATGGGCGACTACGCAGCTGCGAATCACGATGTGATTCACAAGAACGTGTCGCATCTCATCGGGGCGCAGATCATCGCCGGCGTGGAGAATCACCACAACTTCGCGTGGAAGGAGACCCACGGAGGCCGCGATGTGATCGTCCACCGCAAGGGGGCCACCCCAGCTGCGGCGGGTGAACTCGGTGTGATTCCGGGATCGATGGCGAGCCCGGCGTATATCGTGCGAGGTCGCGGAAACCCGGAGTCGCTGAACTCCGCGTCGCACGGGGCCGGTCGCAAGATGTCACGAACGCAGGGGCGGGAGAAGTTCCGCATCAAGGCGGTCGCGAATGATCTGCTGACCAAGGGCGTACGAGTCCTGTCCGCCGGGGCCGATGAGGTTCCCGGCGTCTACAAGGACATCGACGAAGTGATGCGACAGCAGGCCGATCTGGTCGAAACCATCGCCCGCTTTGATCCCAGGATCGTCAAGATGTGTGGCGACGGGAGTAAGGCGGAGGATTGAGGTAGATCGTTGAGCGATGAGGGTTGAGCGTTCAAAACGTCAACACTCATCGCTCAATTCGTTTCGCAGCGACTCGCAGCGGACGACATCGCCCGCGACGACTATCGCTTGAACATCGGTGATTGCTTGTTTCCCTTGGACAGTAGAAACGCCATCAGGTCGAGAACTTCCTCCTCGTTCAGAGACTTGAGGAGATCTTTCGGCATCTGGGAGGTGTTTGAAATCGTCCGTGATTCAATCTCGCTCAATGCGATCGTCACAAACTTCGTCGCATCCTCGGGGTTGGTAATGATGGTGATCGAGTCCGCTGTCTCGGAGGCGATGCGGCCGGTGTAGACCTGGCCCGACTTGGTGGTCACAACACTGGCCCGGAACAGGTCGGGAACGACCTTGTTTGGATCGATGATCGCCTCGGCCATGTCCTTGGCAGAGAAGCGGCCGGCGAGCTGGGTCAGCTCCGGCCCGGTCGCTCCTCCCTCGCCATCAAAGCGGTGGCAGAGCACACATCGGGCCGCAGCGAACATCTTCTTGCCATGCTCGTAGTCGCGTTCTTTCAGCTCCGCCCCGACCGCTGACATCACGGAGTCCAGTGACCAGTCCCGTCCGGGGCCATCGGGCTTCGGTAACTCGGGCGGCAGGACCGGCTTACGGGCTCCGAAGGCCTCGATCGCCAGCTTTTCCTGATCGGTGGCATTGTTCCAGGCGTCGTTGTCCATGTTCCGCAGGAAGCCGGGGTAGCTGGCTCCACCACTCCATGTGCGGGCCGTGTTAAACCAGTTGAAGAAGGCCTTGCGGTCTTCCATGGTCCAGCCCGATTTGAGGTTTCGCAGGGCGAACGCGTAGTGCATCTGCTGCGAGTCGGGATGGTTCTTCTGAACAGCGTTCAGCGTGGCTCCGTAACCGGCATTGCGGCTGGCGAGATTGCCGTAATCCGGGGCAATCTGACGCGGCGGTGCAGTCAGCAAGGCGGCAATCTTGGTAGATATCCCGGGGGCTCGCAGATAGACCAGCAGATTGGCCAGCTCCCGGTTGAGCTCATCCAGTTGGGTTTGCACCACCGGATCGTTGCCACCAGGCAGCTGGACTGCGGGGAAGCGTTCGTCGAGCTTCTTGATGACCAGCAGGCGGTCCGCTTCGTCAAACTCGCCAAGGCGAATGCCAATCAGCTCGTAGGCCCGCAGCAGTTCGATCCGCTGCACATGGGTCAGAGTGGACCAGTTGAGCTTGTCGAGAGTCTCGATCAGGCGATGGCGCAGAGCCGAATCACCACCCACTCGAGCCAGCCCCGCCACGCCGTTGATGACCTGGAATGGCGCGGTGGAACCGAGAACCATCTCGCGCCAGCTGTCGGTCGGCTGGTTCTCCAGAGCGATTCGGGCTGCGTATCGGATGAATCGATCGGGGTGATTGAGGTTCGGAAACGCGAGGTCGACAGCTGGTTTGGGATCCGCCTGCTTCGCATGGAAACCCTCGAGCTTCTTGCGGAGATCGTGCAGATGGACGGTGGTGGTGTTCTTCTGCACGGCGGGCTCGGTCGATTCCTTGCCGGTGTAGACGACGCGGTAGAGTTCCGATTGGGTCCCACGTCCGCCGATCGTGAAGCAGAGCGTCCCGTCCGGAGCGACGACGACATCCGTCAGTGGCAACGGCGTCCGGGACAGAAACTCCTCCTTCGTGGCCGAGTAGCTCGCGCCGCGCGGAGTGATGTGAATGGCGTACATCGTGCCGAACGTCCAGTCACAGATATAAAGAGCGTTCTGATACTTGGCCGGGAACTTGGCACCATAACCGAAGGTGACGCCGACCGGACAACCGGGGCCGATGTCGATCAGCTCCGGAAGGCTGTCGAGGAAGTATTTGGGCCACTTGCTGGTCCCGCTGCGCCAGCCAAACTCGCTGCCGCTGACGGCGTGCGAGACGCGGGTGGGACGATACCAGGGCGAGCCGAAGTCGTACTCCATATCAGCGTCGTACGCGAACAGCTCGCCATCCGCGTTGAAGTCCATGTCGTATGCATTGCGATAGCCGGAGCTGACGATTTCCCACGTCTTGCCCTCGGGATCGGTTTTCGCGATCCAGCCGCCAGGGGCCAAGATGCCTACCGCATGGCCATTCGCATCCCATTGCCGGGGGAGCAGATGGTCTTCGTTCCAGTTCATCGGCAGCCGACTGGCGAACTTCGCGCGCTCCGCTTCCGGCATGTCGGCCAGATCCTTCGGCTCGAACGGCGGTCGCGTGTGGTTCCCGGCAAGGCAGTAGATCGACTTGCCATCGGGGGACAGACGCAGGGCATGCGGGCCGTGTTCGCCTCCCCCGCGGAAGACATGCAACTTGGTGACCTCATCAAACTGATCGTCACCGTTCGTGTCGCGACATCGATAAAGTCCGCTCCCAATCCCGCCGTTCACCGTGACGTAGAGCGAATCAAAAGCATACAGCAGGCCCTGGGCTCCAGAGATCGCTACGGTCAGGCGTTCGACTTTGACCGGGTCGGAACTGCCGGGAGCGGGGAGAGTGACTCGACAGAGACCCTTCGTCTCCTGATCGCTGGCAATCAGCCGTCCCTTGTTGTCGAAAGCGATACAGACCCAGGAGCCAAGCTGGTCCTTGGGAACAGTGAACAACCGCTCGACCTGGAAACCGGGCAGAGTGTTGAACGTGCCCGTGGCGACCGAGGCCTGGTTAAACACATCACCCCAGGGGGAGTCGCCGAGCTTGGCAATGATCTGCGGTTTCGCCCATTCCGCGGCGTCGGCCTTTTCAGCCAGCAGCCACGACTCGTCAGTGACAAATCGCTCGATCGAGCCATCGGGACGGTGAATGGTCAGCCGGGCGACAAATCCACCGACCGAATCCAGATTCTTGATTTCAGTCAGAAGGGTGTTCTCACCTTCAACCACGTACTTGGTGATGTCGACCAGTGAGGACTGAGCCCATTCGCTTCCCGCTGCGACTTTCTGGCCGTTCACCTGAGCGGAGAACTCGTTATCGCAGGTCAGTTGGAGCACCGCTTTCTTGACCGGACCGGTGAACGTCTTCTTCACGAAGTACACCTTGCCCAGATCTGCTCCCCAGATCCACCGGGGCACGGGGGCATCGGCAGGGGAGGCGGGTTCGTCCACGGTGCCTGTGATGGATTCGGGAACTCCGCTGGAGGGAACCCGCTCCACGCTCTGGGTATAAACCATGGGGGCATCTGCCCACAGCGTTTGGCTGGCCCCGGAAACCACGAACAGCGTGGCCAGACAACAGAGTCGATGCGTGAGATTCATGCGGTTCACCAGCCCATCAGCTGCGTTTCACGCCCTCGTTCTTCGGGGGCGGATCACAACTGGTCTGTCGACAACAGATCAAACAGCTGCGATGGTTGGACAATAGGCCATTCGCGAAGTGGACTCCAGCGAGTGCAGAATTGGTAAACGAGTACGACGCGGGTCGTTCATTGCTGGACAGACTTTCGGTTCTGTCATGAGCCTGGCGAGTCTTGGAGATTCGCGGCGTGTGGATGGTGAACCAATCGCTTTACCGAAGGATTGTTCACCGGTGCTCGCAGAACCGAACAACAATGACTTCGAAGTTTTGAATGGATTTGACGCGTCAAACAGCTCGGTCGCAATCGACTTCACTTCGTCAAAATCAGCTTTCCAGCCCGGGTCAGTCGCAAGCGATAGATCTCGCTGCCATGCCGAATCAGGATTTCTGAGTTTCCGGAAAGGATATCCTCCGATCGGATGACTCGCATGTGAATCTCCGTATCTTCTTTTCCTGAAATGTCTTCCGGTTCTTCTTCTGGGGGTATTTGAGCCACGGCTTGTCTTTTCGACAAAAAAGAATGTGTTAATGGCTTGCGATTGCTGGCTGCTCTCAATAATTTATTGCTATTGAGACTCAGTGTCAACAAGATCTCTGTGAGTTAGCCAGCTACGCCGTTGCCGCGTTTCGCCAGCCACACTCAAACCGGGCGAAGCCCTGACCTGTGCCCCCTGCTTTGTCCACAAAATCTGGGACTGAAAACAGCATGAGAACATATACCGCTGGTCGTCGACTTGGCTTCACACTCATCGAACTGCTGGTCGTCATTGCGATCATTGCAGTCCTCATCGCCCTCCTGTTGCCAGCAGTTCAGCAGGCTCGTGAGGCTGCCCGACGTTCTCAGTGCAAAAACAATCTCAAGCAGATTGGGCTGGCACTGCACAACTACCTCGAAACGTTTACGAAGTTTCCCCCCGGTGGAACGTACGCCAGCGGTACAGCTGGTTCGGGTTGGTCGGTCCAATCGCGGATCCTGCCCTACGTGGATCAGGCGAATCTCCAGAACCTGATCGACTTCTCTCTGAATTACAATGTGGCTCCGAATCAGAACACCGTGACCGCCAAGCGAATCCCGCTGTTCTTGTGCCCCAGCGAGACGAATGACCGGGCGTACCCCGACTCCGCGACGACGCATTATCCGCTGAACTATGCCGCGAACTACGGTTCGTGGCTGGTCTGGGATCCGTCGACGGGAAAAACGGGTGATGGAGCGTTTGCTCCCAATAGTGGATTCTCCGACCGCAACTTCACGGATGGAACCAGCAACACTATTGGCTTTTCGGAAGTCAAAGCCTGGCAACGCTACCTGCGAGACGTGGGGACTTCCACGCCGACCATTCCCGCTTCTCCACTGGATGTCACGTCGCTGGGAGGGACGCTGAAAGACTCTGGTCACAACGAATGGGTCGATTCGCGGTTGAACCAAACGGGGTTTACCAGTGTCTTCTCGCCAAATACCAAAGTCCCCCACGTCGATGCGGGAGTGACCTACGATGTGGACTGGGTCAACCAGCGTGAAGGCTCATCTGCCACGGTCGGAACCTATGGAGCGATGACTTCTCGAAGCTTCCATACGGGCATCGTCCACAGCCTGTTGATGGATGGAGCGGTCCGTTCGATCAGCGAGAATATTGACCTGACGACCTGGCGCCGACTGGTCTCCATCGCAGATGGAAATGTCGTCGGTGAGTTCTAGTTCTGATCAGTCCGCGTGACTTCAACAGACCAAAAACAGAGACGCACCGCCGAATGGAGATTCGGCGGTGCGTTCTGCATTCCGAGGTACTGAGCGACGGCAACTTAGTACCGGATGATGAAGTCGACCGTCAGACGGTCCTTCATAATGTCCTTACGCTGGCTGTAGGGGAACTCGTAGGCCAGACCGAGTTCGGAGTTCACGCTCGGCTTGTACTTGACACCGAATGCTCCCGAAACGAAGTTCGCTCCGCCCATCCCGGGCGAACCAAAGTTGAACAGGTCGTCACCGCCGATCGGAGCCGGGAACGCTGTTCCGCTCGACATGTAGGAGTACCAGTTACACTCCGTGAATAGATACAGGCCTGAGTCTCCCAGTTGGCGGTCAATGTGGTTTGACCAGTACCAGATCTGGTTTTCCGCAGACCGGTCAACAGGCAGACGGAAACCGGTGCCCGAGACCCAGTGCCAGTAAGGCAGGAACTCGGTACCCCCCGTGGCGAAGAGGTGGAACTCTCCGTCGCCGTTTCCTTGCAGAGATCGGGTGGAGCCGACTGGCATCTCAAACGTGGTTCCTACGCTGGCAATCGTCTGGGTTTCTACATCCCGGAAGATATTGTATTTCAGACCCGCGGAAACATCGGCGAAGCCATCCTGGACAATCGGATTCTGCGAGGTAATGAATCCGTCCTTGGTAGCGATGATCGACAACTTGTCTGTCAAGGCCACGCGGGCTTGTGCAGCGATCACCTGAACATTCTGTCCTCCCAGGTTTGCGGGAAGATGGTGATTGATGAAGATGAAGCGAGCTTCGGTCAAAGTACGCGGATCTTCAAAGTAGACCGGGTTCGTCATCGGGCTGATGAAGTTGGTGAAGCACTGGTCCGAATGCACAAACAGCCCAAGTAACTTGTCATCGCTGACCAGCAGGCTGCCCAGGTCATGTCCACACCCACCGAACAGGCCACAGCCGCCCAGCAGACCACAACCCTGGCCAGCGGAACATCCCTCGCCGGCACAGCCTTCTCCGACGCAGCCGCCACCCAGGCAACCTTCATCTGCCGCGAAAGGGTCGCCAATACAGCTTTTCCCGATACAGTCCTGGGCCATCGCCGGCAACGGAATCGCCATCATGAGCCCAACGATCAACCGACGTAAGCAACTCATTGAAACACATCCTTGCAAGGTCATTCTGGGGTAACGGCGGATCATGCGAGCAGCCGTCGTCTAATGGTTTTCTGCTTTTCGGATCAGACGAATTGTGCCGGTGAGATGCGTCAGCCTTGACGTTAATATCTACCTAACCACTCACTCAGAATGGAGAGAGGATTCACTCTGTGACAGCCTGCCACAGAAGTGTGCTTGCATGTCTCGACGCACAGAGACATTCGATGCTAAGTGGCTACCAGTGCGGTTATTCCGGTCTAACAAGATAATCAACATTTAAGGCAATATCTGATACCAACATCGTGCTAATTGGAATTCGTGGATCAAATTAACATCTCATATTGTCGCCCACGACGACCGAAGGCTTCATCAATTCACGGCAGCACATCGAAGACTCGAAAGTCGTGGCAGTGATCAATCAGAGACCACCTCTGGCCACTAAGAAGTCTATGACTCCGAGCTCACGCGTGCTGCCTGGGCTGACGCGATCTTTGCGCACCAGAGTCATCCCGCAAATATGCGATTCTCTGGCCCTGCATAACCTGAAGACCGACTCAGCATTCCATTCATCGACGAAAAATCCACTCACTCCCGAACAACTGCGTCATCGTTATCAGAGGCGGTGGTGGGGATCGGTACTGCTCGCAATCGAGGAGTATCATTCGCGATCTTCAGCACGTCGCGGCAGTGAGTGTGACAATCCACGCAGGTCGAAAGCACTCCCAGATAGGCGTATGTCGCTCCTTCCAGATTCCGTACTCCCGCCTGTTCAATCAGCTTTCTGGATTGTCGGCGGAGCTGTTCGCGGTAGTCGGCATAAGTGGCATCCTGGTTGGCTTCCCATTCCCCGCTGTTACACATCTTCAGGAGTTCGACACCAGCTTTATTGATCATCGCAAAGTCTTTTTCCACCAGCCCCTCGACAACTGATTGTGTACTGGCCAGTTTGGCTCGCATGATCGCGTCCTGCGGCTCGGCATCAGATGAGGAAGGCTTTGAATCTCCCATGGCGAAAGCGACTCCGACCGTTGCCAGGAGTCCAGCACCGAGCAGTACCTTGCGTTGCATGAATGCGTCCCTGTTTGACCGACAAGAGTTTCCGATTGTCCGACCTTTAACTCGCTTGATCGGCAAGACTCGTTTCCTGGTTCAGTCATTCCGGCGAACGAGTGAGGCGTCCCGGAGAAACGGATATGTTTCGCTCACTGTGCTTCTGGGTCACGCCTGTCTTTGCCGGTCTTGGATGTGCACGACGAAGGCCCGCACACCACCGCCAGAACCAGTGCGAGCGGCGGAGCAGTCGTTCCCAGTTCCGTCAGCAACCACTCTGCTTCATTACCAGACTTTCATCACCGCCTGTTCAGCGCATCGCATGTTGAGATGAACGTCTTGGTCGACTGTCGCGAGGCGAATTTGTTAGGATCGTCCCTCACCCACCCCGCCCCTCCTCCGCCGACACCGACCATGCCGCTGACCATTACTGACCTGACGGTACACGACCTCCGGTTCCCGACCTCAAAGCATCTCGATGGGTCGGATGCGATGAATCCGGACCCCGACTATTCCGCGGCGTATTGCGTGCTGCACACGAATGATCCATCGGTCTCCGGGCATGGAATGACGTTCACGATTGGACGGGGCAATGATCTCTGCTGCCGCGGTATCGAGGCACTCCGTCCCCTGATCGTCGGCAAGACGCTCGAAAGTATCACTGCCGACATGGGCGGATTCTGGCGGCATATCACCGGGGACAGTCAGCTGCGCTGGGTCGGCCCGGAGAAGGGCGTGATCCACCTCGCGACGGCGGCTGTGGTCAACGCGGTGTGGGATCTGTATGCCAAGGCCGAAAAGAAGCCCCTCTGGCAGGTCCTGACCGACATGACGCCTGAGCAACTCGTGCGCTGCATCGACTTCCGGTACATCACCGATGCACTCACCCCCGAAGAGGCCCTCGCGATCCTCCAGAAGTGGTACCCGACTCGCAAGGACCGCGTTGCCCACCTGCAGGCCGAAGGGTATCCCGCCTACACCACCTCGGCTGGCTGGCTCGGGTACTCGGACGACAAGCTGCGCGACCTGTGCCGCAAGGGCATGGCCGACGGCTGGAACTGTTTCAAGATCAAGGTCGGTCGCGATCTGCAGGACGACATCCGTCGTTGCAAGATCATCCGCGAAGAGATCGGCTGGGACCGCCGGATGATGGTCGACGCGAATCAGGTCTGGGACGTGCCACAGGCGATCGAATGGATGAAGCACCTGGCTCCCTTCAAGCCGTGGTTCATCGAAGAACCGACCAGTCCCGATGACATTCTCGGGCATGCCGCGATCGCCAAGGCGGTCGCTCCTATCCTCGTCGCAACAGGCGAGCATTGTGCCAACCGGGTGATGTTCAAGCAGTTCCTGCAGGCGGGCGCCATCGGCATTTGTCAGATTGACAGCTGTCGCATTGGCGGGGTGAATGAGATCCTGGCGGTCATCCTGATGGCCGCCAAGTTCGGCATCCCGGTCTGTCCGCACGCGGGCGGTATTGGCCTGTGCGAGTACGTGCAGCACCTGTCGATCTTCGACTATGTCTGTGCCAGCGGAACGCTGGAGAACCGGCTGACCGAGCACGCTGGCCATCTGCACGAACATTTCAAAGCTCCAATCCACATGCAGAATGGCCGCTACATGCCGCCGACAGCTGCTGGATACAGCATCGAAATGTGGCCCGAGTCGATCGATCGTTACGCATTTCCGAACGGAGCCGAGTGGAAGGCGTGAGCTCTCACCCGTACAAGGCTGGAGAGCTCCGGCATAAAGAACCCGAAAAGTGATGGTTTCGTCGGAAACGCATCCACACGACACGTTTCACCAGTGACAATACCGTTGGGAGATTGAAGCCGACTGTTAACGGGAGGTGATCATGTGGCCTCTGGCATTTTTACCTGTTCCAGGTGAGCTGCGTCGCTGTTGTTACGCGATGTTCGGCTCAATTCTGACTTTACTGGTCGTCGGGCCGGCGATGGCTCAAGGTCGGGCCCGTTCATCGATTAAACGAATGAATGAGCAGCTTCGGCAGCAGGAAATCGCCCAGCTGCAAAGTCAGCTGGACGATGTGAAGAAGGTGCTCGATTCCGTCACCTCGCAGGGAACAATGACCGAGGCCCAGCTGGAATCTGCTCGCAAAAGCGCCGTGGCCGCTCGTGAGGCCCTCAAAGAAGCAGTAAAGGCCAGCAAAACGGCCAGCTCCAAGATCCGGAAAATCGAAGAGAGCATCCTGGAGACGCAGACATCTGATTCGGATTACGCCAAAGCTCTGGATGGTGTCGATGCCGCCCGCCTCGCAATGGACGCGGAACTGCACCGGATTCTGGGACGACCTGCTCCGGCTCCCGATGAGGAGGAAGCGACTCGTTTGGCCGAGTTGGCCCGGCTGACACCTGGGCAGCGGGCTCTCCTGAACAAATCCGAGACCTACGCCGAAAAGAAAACCGCTCTGAACGATGCCATGAAAGAGCTGGCTCGAGTGAAATCCAATCTTTTCCAGGCTAACGACGATTGGAAGAAAGCGCACGAAGAGCGACGCCTTCTCGAACAGGAAGTGTCCAAGAACGAAAAAACGAATCGCGGGGCGGCCCAGGACAGCTCAGAGGCTCGCGGTGACCTGCGATCAGCGACACAGATCGCAGCTTCTGCTCGAGTGACGATTGCCCAGATCGAAGCGCGGCTGCAGTCCCTGGGGGTAAATACAAAGCAGTCCTCAGACAAGAAGCCGAAGAACGGCAAACGTGGCTCGTGAGTTCGCCCCAGCATCCTTCGCGGGTACAATCTGGCGAAGAGCTGCGGCTTCCATCTTGCGGTTCCCGGAGGGACGAGAGCTCCGTGTCACGTTTTGGTTTTCATCCGATCGTTGAACGCTGGTTCGCGAAGAAGTTCGCGGGCCCCACCGAGCCGCAAGAGCGAGGCTGGCCGGAGATCGCAGCGGGTCGGCATACCCTGATCGCCGCCCCGACTGGTAGCGGAAAAACACTGACTGCTTTCATGGCCGTGATCGACCGTCTGGTCCGTGAGGGTCTGGAAGGTCGGCTCGCCCCGGAGATGCGTGTCCTTTACATCTCGCCGTTGCGAGCCCTGTCGAACGACATGCAGAAGAACCTCAGGGCGCCGCTGGAAGAGATCGCAGCCGAGGCAGCTGCAGCGGGATTAGACCTGCCTGAGATCCGAGTCGGCTTGCGCACCGGCGACACCTCCCAGCACGAGCGGATGAAGCTGGTCAAGAATCCGCCGCACATACTGGTCACCACGCCGGAATCGCTGTTCCTGATGCTGACTGCCGAAAAGGCGAGGGCAGCGTTGTCGACGGTCGACACTGTGATCGTCGACGAAATCCACGCCCTCGCCCGCGACAAACGCGGGTCGCATCTGTCGTTGTCGTTGGAGCGGCTGGAAAGACTGGTTCGTGAGCGACAGTCATTGAAGGCGGATGGGGAGGGCGAGGACCGGGATGAACCACGGAGACACGGAGGCACGGAGAGAGGAGAAGCTGTCAGCGATCAGCCATCAGCTATCAGTAAGAGTGGAGTACGCAAGCCTTCCTCCCTCTTCCCCGCTGAAGGAGTGATTAGCGAAGACGAGGTCATTGCGGGAGAGAGGGAACCGGAGGGGCCACATCAGTTATTGAAGCCACCCGGCGATACCGGCTCGGCAGGTGCCTCCCCCTCCGTGCCTCCGTGTCTCCGTGGTTCATCCCCCACTCCCTCCCGCCGTCTCCAGCGCATCGGCCTTTCTGCCACGCAGAAGCCCATCGACCGCATGGCCCGCTTCCTCGTCGGAGCAGGTGACGTTGAACTTCCAATCCCCGAGGAGCCGCCGCCTCGCGAGCCCCTGCCCGACTGCGACGGCCTCGCTTGTCACGAAGAGGTCGATCGCGCCGGTCAGATCCAGAGTCGAACGCCTCCTCCACCAATGGATGTGGATTGTTCGATCATTGATGTCGGTCATCAGCGACAGCTCGATCTGGCAATCGAAACGCCACAGAGCGAACTCGGAGCGGTCTGTTCGCACGAGCTGTGGGCCGAGGTGAACGCCCGGCTCGTGGAACTGATCAATTCGCACCGTAGCACGCTGATCTTTGTCAACACGCGCCGCATGGCCGAGCGAGTCACTTTTCAGCTCACGGAATTGCTCGGCGAAGAGGCGGTGAGCAGCCACCACGGCTCGCTGTCTGCTCCGATACGTCTCAAAACCGAACAACGTCTCAAATCGGGAGAGCTGAAGGCTGTCGTCGCCACCGCTTCGCTCGAACTGGGGATCGATATCGGGTACATCGACCTGGTGATCCAGCTGGGATCGCCGCGTTCGATCGCGACGTTTCTCCAGCGGATTGGCCGTTCAGGTCATGCCCTCGGGTTGATCCCCAAGGGACGGATCTTCGCACTGACCCGTGATGAGCTACTCGAAAGCATGGGGCTCATCCGGGCCATCCGGGCGGGCCGGCTGGATGTGACGCCGATCCCGAACGCCCCGCTCGACATCCTCGCCCAGCAGATCGTGGCAGAGGTCGCGACGGGAGAATGCAGTACCGATGAGTTGTATGACATGTTCCGCCGGGCCGAGCCCTATCGCATGCTGCGGCGGTCTCACTTCGATCAGATCGTAAACTTCATCAGCGAGGGGGTGACGGACACCGGTGGCCGCGTCCATGCCCTGCTGCATCATGACCATGTCCAGAAACGTTTGCGGCCGCGGCCCTCAGCTCGACTCACGACGATCAATAACGGCGGGGCGATCCCCGAAACAGATGTGCTCCGCGTCGTTGTTGAGCCCGAGCGAACGGTCGTGGGATCGGTCGACGAAGAATTCGGCATCGAGAGCCAGCGGGGCGACATCTTTCTGCTCGGCAACACCTCGTGGCGGATCGAGATGCTGCAGGGCAACGATCTGATCGTCAGCGATGCCCACGGAGCTCCACCGACAATCCCCTTCTGGCGTGGCGAAGGCCCGGGACGCACGATTGAACTTTCCGAGGAGGTGTCGCTTCTGCGTCGTGAGATCGAGAACCGCGTGAAGTCGGTCGGCGGCGGTGGTGACTTTGATGAGCAGGACGAAGAGGGAGATGAACCACGGAGACACG
>QWOR01000208.1 GCA_003669575.1 Planctomycetota bacterium
TTGATGAGAGCAAGTGACACGAGAGATTCGATCTCGGCGGGAGTGATGAGATGCTGATGGTGGTCGTGCTGGCAATGTTGATGGTGCTTGTGTTGGGGATGGCACTGACGGCCTTTGCATTTGGCGAGGTCGCGTTTTCTGAGGCAGGAGTCACTCGCCCGACAGGGACCCGTGGTCTCAATGCCAAGGCCATCAAGTCTCATTGCCCCAGCAGTTCGAGTCATCCGATCCGCGTGACGACGCCTGAGACCTTGGCGATCGCCGATGTCGTGCGTCAGACTCAACCCGCGCTGGAGGTCCAGCGGATCCTCGATCTTTCGCGGTCGAATGCCAGGCGGATCCAAGGTCTGACGCAGGAGCAAATTGCCAAAGAGCGGATCGTCTGCCCTCTGCTGAGTCGCGAAGGGGATTGCATTGCGTACGACGCCCGTCCACTGAGCTGCCGCAGGTGTGGTCTCAATGCGGAGCAGGGTCGGGATGAATGCGCACTCGATCTCACCGAGTTGGAACACGGGATCGGACGGGGACTGCGTACTGCGGGATTGGATGGAAATCAGTACGAGTTGAATGAGGCATTGACGGTCGTTCTTGAGAACCGAGATGCGGCATCGCGCTGGGCCAAGGGCGAGAACGTACTTGCGGGATAACGACATCAGCACGGTGAGGAAGCAACTTCGTCGGCAGGAAAGAGCTGCAGTGGATCGGTACCCTCGCGGTGACTCATTTTTCGTCCCGCGGTTTTCGAGCGTGTTTCCCCGTTGATTTGGCTGGGAACAGGCAGGATAATCAACGATGGCTTATGCATCGTCGGCGAGCTTGGTGAAGACCAGCTGCAGCCTTGATGGAGCGGACGCCTCCTGCCAGTCATCCCTCCCACACGGCCTCCCCATGCTTCGATCGAATCCATTCTTGCGCTGCGTGGCAGCGTGCGTTTTGACGACTCAGGCCTGGGTTTCCTGCGCGGGGGCCGATGAGACGTCACTCCAGTTTGAGTCTGATATTCGCCCCATCCTCAAGGAGCATTGCTGGCACTGTCACGGAGAAGAAGAAAAGGTCGAAGGACAGCTTGATCTGCGGCTTGTCCGCTTTATGCAGAAGGGGGGCGAGACGGGCCCCGCAGTCGTACCCGGTGACGCAGCTGCGAGTCTGATCATCCAGCGGATTGAATCGGGCGAGATGCCTCCGGGCGAGAAGAAACTCTCTGCTGACCAGTTGGCGAAGCTGAAGACCTGGGTGACTCAAGGGGCGCAGACCGCCCGCCCGGAACCCGAAAAGCTCGATCGTGGGTTGCAGTGGACCGACGAGGAGCGGAACTTCTGGGCCTTTGTTCCAGTCAAGCGGCCAGGTGTACCGGTAGTGGCTCATCAGGAACTGGTCCGGACACCCATTGACGCCTTCGTGTTGAAGTCACTCGAAGAACGCCAACTGGGGTTTTCGCCCGAGGCGAATCGTCGCACGCTGATTCGTCGGCTGTCGTTCGATCTGCTCGGATTGCCACCGACGCCGGAGGAGGTCGATGCGTTCGAGAACGATCCGAGCCCGTCCGCTTATGAAGATCTGGTGGAACGGTTGCTGGCCCGGACGCAGTATGGTGAGCGGTGGAGTCGTCACTGGCTCGACCCCGTGGGGTACGCCGACAGTGATGGGTACACAGAAGAAGATCCGGTCCGCGAGTGGACCTGGCGGTATCGCGACTACGTCATTCGGTCGCTCAATGAAGACAAACCTTTCGATCAGTTCATCACGGAACAGCTGGCCGGGGATGAACTCCTCACCCCTCCGTATGAGAAACTGACGCCCGAGCAGGCCGACCTGCTGGTGGCAACCGGGTTTCTGCGAATGGCTCCGGACGGAACGGGAGCTTCGGTGGCTGATCCGAATGTCGCCCGCAACGATGTGGTGGCGGACACCCTGAAGATCGTTTCGAGTTCGCTACTCGGGCTGACGGTCGGGTGTGCGCAGTGCCACAACCATCGGTACGATCCGATTTCTCAAGTCGATTACCACCGCTTGCGGGCGGTTTTCGACCCCGCGCTCGATACGAAGAACTGGCGGGCACCCGCCGCACGTCTGGTGAATCTGTGGCACCCTGAGGACCACGCCCAAGCGGACAAGGCCAATCAAGAGATTGCCGAGGTCAACGGACAGCGTACGGTGGCGTTGAATGTCATCGTGGAAAGCATCTTCGAGCGTGAAGTTGAAAAGCTCGACCCCGAGCTGCAGGGTGCGGCCCGATTGGCCCGCAACACGCCAGCCGACAAACGCGACGAATTCCAGCAGACGCTGCTCAAGGACAATCCCAGTCTGAACGTCGATGGGGGAAGTGCCATCCTCTACGAGCCGGGCAAGATTGGCGAGCACAACAAGAAGTTTGACGACATGCTGGCGGCAGCTGTCGCCAAACGTCCCCCGCAGAACATGGTGGCCTGTCTGACGGAAGTGGTTGGCCAGATCCCGACCTCGAATGTTCTGTTTCGTGGAGATGTCAATCAGCCACGCGAGGCTGTCGAGCCCGGTGACTTGAGCGTGCTGGGTGACCGCGTCGCGGCAATCCCGGCCAAGGATCCGAATCGGCCCACAAGTGGTCGCCGGCTGGCATTTGCCAAGTCACTGACCAGTGGGACTCATCCGCTGGTCGGGCGCGTGCTGGTGAATCGAGTCTGGATGCACCATTTTGGTCGGGGCATCGTGTCGAGCGTGGGTGACTTCGGTATTCTCGGAGCGAAGCCGACGCATCCCGAATTGCTCGACTGGCTGGCGGACGAATTTGTTCGTGGGGGCTGGAGCTTGAAGCACCTGCACCGGTTGATCGTAAACTCGACGGTTTACCGACAGTCTTCGCAGCGGACACCCGCCCTCGATCAGGTCGATCCCGAGAATAAGTGGCTGGCCCGGATGTCATTGCGACGGCTCGAAGCCGAAGTGATCCGCGATTCGGTTCTCGACGTGTCTGGATGTTTGAGCGATCAGGTGGGAGGGGCGCCGGTCTCCGTGTTGCCCGATGAGGTCGGCCAGATCGTAGTGGCGACGGGGACGCGGGATGGCAACGGGATCCTGATCGGAAAGTCAGACGGCCTGGGGGCCAGCCTCAATCGCCGCAGCATCTATGTGCAGGTGCGTCGATCGATGCCCCTGGGAATCATGGAGCCCTTCGATGTCGCCAGTACCAGTCCCAACTGCGATGTCCGCAATCAATCGACAGCCACGCCGCAGTCGTTGCTGCTGATGAATAGTGATCTGGTCCTGAAGGAATCGGATCGCATGGCGACGCGGATTGTGGGCGAGGTCGGTGCCGATCTCCAGGCTCAGATTCGTCGCGGATGGCAGCTGGCCTTCGGCGAAAAGCCGGACGAGCAGACCGCCTCGGCAGCGGTGCGGCTCATCTCGGAGTTGACGGCCTTTTACGAAGCTCGCCTGGCGGCTGCCGAGAAGAAAGAGGGGATCACTCCTCCCCCGCAACAGGCACTGGCCATCTGGTGCCAGTCACTCCTGTGTGCTAACCGCTTCCTGTATGTCGAATAACGCTTGCTTTCAGCCTCCATTCAAACGAAATCACTCTCCAGATCTGAGGCAGTTATGCCCCCGATCGGAGAGTGATTGTGGGACTCAGACACCGATTAACGGTGAAACGAGTGGCCATAGTTGTGGTAACCGTAGTTGCCCATGGTGGGATAGCGGGAGTATCCCAGGTTGAGCATGATCTGAGGCTGTGAGTATCCGTATCCACCACGGTATACGGGTTGATACATTCCACCGTAGTTGTTGCCATAGCCTCCATAGCCGCTGTACACCCGGCCGTAGCCACCCCCGTACTGGCCACCGTATCCACCACCGTAGCCGCCGCCATAACCTCCACCGTACTGGCCTCCGTAACCTCCCCCTCCACAGCCACCGGCGTAGGTCGAACCAACGCTGGCCAGTGAAAGTCCCACAATTGCAACACATGTGAAGATGATGCGTGACATGATTGTCTCCTCGTCATTTGCCCTTTCGTCCTTCAGGCGAGTTACTTGCTCGTCTTGATGGTAAGAGATAAAGCACCAGTCGTGCCAAAACGGGAAAGCGATTCCGATTTCACTCTCGCAGCCTGATTTCCTAGGTTTTTAAGGGTTTATCCGTTCACGCAGCCCATTCCTGGCTGTCGTCATATTTCGCGAAGTGTCATCACAATTCGGACAGAGTGGGCCGTTTATCAAAGCCGATCAACCTCACGCGGGTGCCCCAGTCCGTCGTGATCTGGATTGGTGATCGCGGTGGGGCAGGTGGTGGGATCGGAGCAATTGGTCCAGGAAACGTGTATCGAATGAAAAAAGCGGGTGAGTTGTTGACTCATCCGCCTGGTAGCGTTCATGCAATCGGGGTGATCCCGGTCTGATCAATAGCCTAGGAATCGCTTTTGCCGCCGCTGGGCTTGCTGTCGGACTTTGTTGAACTGCTGTCCGACTTCGGCGGAGAACTCGCCGCGGAGTCGGCAGCTGCGGCCTTCTTGTAGGAGTCGCTGCGGTAATCGGTCAGATAGAAGCCGGAACCCTTGAACAGAATCGCTGCCCCGGTGCTGATCTGGCGCTCGGCAGAGTTCTTCTTGCAGGCGGGGCACTTCTTGGTGGGAGGCGCCTTGATCGACGCAAACTCTTCCCAGACGTGATCACACTTCTTGCACTTGTAGTCGTAGGTAGGCATGGTGGAAGGCCTAGGGGTTAGGGCTGAGGGCCTAGGGGAAGAATGGAATGTGAGTCGGTCTTGGAGGAACAGAGGCTTGTCTCTGGCCCTCGGCCATAGGCACTGGGCCCTAGGCCTCTTTCGACACCAACACCTTGCTGGGACGGATCACTCGGTCGTGCAGCACGTAGCCACGTTCGAACTCCTGCAGGACGGTCATCGGAGGATGATCAGCGGAAGGGGCCTGAGCCACAGCTTCGTGCAGGTTGGGGTCAAACGGCTGGCCGACGCTGGTGATCGGACTGGCTCCGTGCTTGGCCAGCGTCTCGTCGACCTGTTTGAGGACCATGTCGACTCCCTTCGAGAGGTCTTCGATGCGATTGGCTGTTTTCGCGGCGTCGATTGCCCGGCGGAGATTGTCGAGGTTCGGCAGCAGGTCTTTGACGAGTGAAAGCGGAGCGAACCGGCGGTCGTCCTCTCGCTCCTTCATGACTCGTCGACGATAGGTGTCCATGTCGGCGAGTGCACGCACGTACTTCTGATAGTTCTCGTCCCTCTCGGCCTGCGCAGCTGCGAGCTGATCCGCGAGGCTGGTGATTTCGTCGGGGGAGCTCATGTCAGCAGACAGGATCTCCGGAGACTCAGCATCAGAAGCGGGGTCAAAGGGGCGTTCAGGAGTGTTAGACATGAGACAAGTCTCAGGAGGGATGTCAGTTGTTCGAGGTCAGTGTGTGTGTCTGACGGGAACTGGGAGGATGCAACGTCGTTCGGGGTTCGGTGCTGAACGGGACTGCCTGGAATACCCGTCCTACGTCCAGCTCCGTTGCCGGGGACTAGGAGGCTTCATCTTCGTCACCAGTGAACAGGGCTTTCACTTTGTCGAACCAGCTCTTCTGGTGCGGCATTACGTTGGCCTGCTCCAGCGTGGCCAGCTGACGGAGGACTGCTTCGTGTTCGGCATCCAGCTTTTTCGGGACGACGAGTTGGATTTCGAGGTGGAGATCCCCGGTGCGTCCGCCGCGTGGATCAGGCATCCCTTTTCCTCGGAGACGTATGACTTCACCGGGTTGTGTTCCAGGGGACAGTTCGACATTGGTTTTTCCCTCCAGCAGGGGGATTTCAATCTTTGAGCCCAGTGCGGCTTGCGTGTAGCTGACCGGAACCTGACAGAGCAGGTGGACACCTTCACGTTTGAAGACCGAGTGGGGACGCACATGAACGTCGACGTACAGGTCGCCGCGCGGCCCGCCGCTCGCTCCTGACTCGCCCTCGCCTCGTAGGCACAGCTGCATGCCATTGTCGATTCCGGCCGGAACCTTGACGTTGAGAGTGACTTTTTCGTCGACCCGGCCCGAACCAAAACAGCCGTTGCACTTGTGCCGGATAATTGTTCCCCGGCCACGGCACGCCGGACAGTCGGTTTGTAGTCGGAAAAAGCCCTGCGACTGAATTACCTGGCCTTGACCGCCACAATAGTCACAACGTTCCGGCTGGTGTCCCGGTTCACTGCCGGAGCCCGAACATTTTTCGCAGGTCTTCTTGCGTGGGACATCGACCTCCCGCTCGATCCCCGTCGCGGCCTGCTTGAGGTCGATAGTGACCGAAGTCCGCAGGTCACTCCCACGCTGTGCTCCTCCCCGTGAACGGCGACGCCCACCCCCCAGACCAAACCCTTCGAAGATGTCGCCGAAGTGCTCGAAGATATCGCCGAGGTCATGGAACTGTGGCCCGCCTCCGCCACCGTTCACTCCCGCATGGCCAAAACGGTCATAGCGAGCCCGCTTGTCGGCATCGGAGAGAACATCGTAGGCTGCGGACGCTTCCTTGAACCTCTCGACGGCTTCCTCATCCCCCGGATTGCGGTCAGGGTGGTACTTCAGCGCGAGCTTCTTGTAAGCCTTCTTGATCTCGTCAGCCGCCGCCGATTTCTCGACGCCAAGGCATTCGTAATAGTCACGCTGGGAGGGCATGGTGGGGAGCCATCAGGCGTCAGCGATCAGCTGTCAGCCAGATTAATTGAGGACGGGATTCGCTTCTCTTGTGCAGAAAGCTGATTGCTGACAGCTCTCCTAGCAAACGAGCCACCGATCGCGGGGACCGGTGGCTCGTTGAGTTCACTTCGCGGCTGAGGTGAGCTACTTCACAGCCCCTTCCACGGCAGCCTTGGGCTTGCCGCCCGAAACGTCGTCGGTACGGGTGATGAGGACTTGTGTCGTCAACATCAGGCCTGCGATCGAAGCGGCATTGCGGAGAGCGTTTTTCACGACCTTGGCAGGGTCAATGACACCGGCCTTGAACATATCGACGTACTCGGCGGTGACCGCGTTGTAGCCGATGTTCTTGTCCCGCTGACGCACTTCGTCAGCAATCACAGCTCCATCGACTCCGGCGTTCTCGGCGATCTGGCGGATCGGTGCGGTGAGCGAGCGGACGACAATGTCGACACCGATCTTCTCGTCGCCCTTGGCCTTGGTCGCTTCGACAGCGGGGATCGAGCGGATGAGAGCTGTTCCACCGCCAGGCAGGATGCCTTCTTCGACAGCTGCACGGGTCGCGTGCAGAGCGTCTTCCATGCGTGCCTTGGTCTGCTTCATCTCAGCTTCGGTGGCAGCACCGACCGAGATCACAGCCACACCGCCGGTCAGCTTGGCAAGACGCTCCTGGAACTTCTCGCGGTCGTATTCCGACTCGGTCGCTTCGATCTGCTTGCGGATCTGAGCGACACGCTTCTGGATTTCGTCTTCCTTGCCAGCTCCGTCGATGATCGTGCAGGAGTCCTTGTCGACTTCGACTCGCTTGGCGCGGCCGAGGTAAGACAGCTCAACGGTTTCGAGCTTGATGCCGAGGTCTTCGGAGATCACGGTGCCGCCGATCAGCACACCCATGTCAGCCAGCATCGACTTGCGACGATCGCCGAAGCCGGGAGCCTTGACCGCACAGACCTTGAGGACGCCACGCAGGCGGTTGACGACCAGAGCCGTCAAAGCTTCACTGTCGACATCTTCCGCGACGATCAGCAGCGGCTTGCCGGAGTGGGCCACCTTCTCGAGCAGCGGAACGAGTTCACGCAGGTTCGAGATCTTCTTCTCGTGCAGCAGAATATGGCAGTCTTCGAGGATGACCTTCATCGAAGCGGTGTCGTTGATGAAGTAGGGGGAGATGTACCCCTTGTCGAACTGCATCCCCTCGGTCAGCGAGAGGGTAGTGCTGTTTGACTTACCTTCTTCGACGGTGATGACGCCGTCGCGGCCCACCTGCTCCATCGCATCAGCAATCAGCTTGCCGATGTCGGAGTCATTGTTGGCGGAGATCGATCCGACGTGCTCGATTTCCTTCTTATCACTCACCGGCTTGGCGATTGATTCGAGGAACTCGATGGCCGAATCCACAGCCTTTTCGATCCCCTTGCGGACCACAGTGGGGTTCGCACCGAGGGAGATGCTGCGGAGACCTTCATGATAGATCGCCCGAGCCAGGACGGTCGCAGTCGTCGTTCCGTCGCCGGCGACATCGCTCGTCTTGCTGGCGACTTCGTTGACCAGCTTGGCACCCATGTGCTCGTAGGGGTCCTCCAGCTCGACTTCCTTCGACACGGTCACGCCGTCCTTGGTGACGACGGGATTGCCGAACGATTTGTCGATAATCACGTTTCGCCCGGTGGGGCCCATCGTGACTGCGACTGCGTCAGCCAGAATGTTCACACCCTTCAAAAGCTTCAAACGGGCGCGATCATCAAACAGAAGTTGCTTGGCCACTTCGGGGCTCCTGAGGTGAGTTCTCAGTTATCAGTCTTCGGTGATCACTCCGTAGCCGACGGGCTTCGGGTGATTGATCCTGCAACCTGACAACGAATTCTGGAGGGTACGCAAATCTTCGTTTTCAGTCTCGGGGGCCGCTGTTAGCTGGCCGAGAACTGAAAACGGACGACTGACAACTACTTCACGATCTTGGCGAGGATGTCGCTTTCGCGAAGGATCTTGACTTCGTGACCATCGACTTCGATGTCGGTTCCGCCGTACTTGCTGAACAGAACTTCGTCGCCGAGGGTGACAGAGACTGCCACGCGATCGCCGCTTTCGAGAAGGCGGCCTGGGCCGACTGCCAGGACCTTGCCCCGCTGGGGCTTTTCCTTGGCTGCATCGGGCAGAACGATTCCGCCAGCGGTGGTTTCTTCAGCATCGACTGGACGAATGACGATACGATCATCGAGAGGCTTGAGGCTGATGCTCATGGAAATTCTCACGTTGAAAAGGTTAGAGATCGAGTATTTGTTGAGAGGGCTGAGTCAGGGAATGCTGGCGTGCGACTAGAAGCCGCCCATGCCACCCATTCCTCCCATGCCCATGCCGCCCATTCCACCCATGCCCATGTCACCCATGCCGCCACCATCGTGGCTATGGTCGTGGTGACCATCTTTTTCGTCGGCAGCCTTGGGCTCTTCGACGACGATGGAATCAGTGGTCATCAGCAAGCTGGCGACAGAGGCCGCGTTCTGAAGTGCCAGACGAACCACCTTGGCGGGGTCGACAACACCGAACTCAAACATGTCTCCGTACCGCTCGTTCAGAGCGTCGTAGCCGTAATTGACATCGCTGGACTTGCGAACGTTGTTCGCGACGACCGAGCCGTCCATTCCGGCATTCGTGGCAATCATTCGCAGCGGCATTTCGAGGATGTTTCGCACCAGCTGAACGCCGAGTGCCTCATCGCCCGAAAGCTTGACCTTGTCGAGGGCCTTGCCGCTACGGAGCAGAGCGACTCCTCCACCTGGAACGACACCTTCTTCGACAGCGGCACGAGTCGCGTGCAGGGCGTCGTCGATCAGGTCCTTGCGTTCCTTCATTTCGGTTTCGGTGACAGCTCCGACGTTGATCTGAGCCACGCCACCTGCCAGCTTGGCGAGGCGTTCCTGCAGCTTTTCGCGGTCGTATTCGCTGTCGGTCTTTTCGATCTCATTGCGGATCTGAGCAGCGCGACCTTCGATCGCGTCTTTCTTGCCAGCACCCTGAACGACCGTGGTGTTCTCGGCGTCGATACGAACCTTCTTAGCGGTTCCGAGGTCGGCGAGTGTCACAGCCTCGAGCTTCACGCCGAGGTCCTTGAAGATCGCCTTGCCAGCGGTCAGGACAGCCAGGTCTTCCAGCATGGCCTTGCGGCGATCGCCGTAGCCAGGAGCCTTGACAGCACAGACCTTGAGGATGCCACGCATCTTGTTCACGACGAGGGTTGCCAGTGCTTCGCCTTCGATGTCTTCGGCGATGATCAGCAGCTGAGCCCCAGCCTTGGAGACCTGCTCCAGGAGAGGAACGAGCGAGCGAGCGTTCGAGATCTTCTCTTCGTGGATGAGGATCTTGACATTGTCCATTTCGCAGATCTGGTCGTCTTCGTTGGTCACGAAGTGCGGGGACAGATAGCCGCGTTCGAACTGCATCCCTTCGACGAGGTCGATCTCCGTCTGAGTCTGACGGCCCTCTTCGATGGTGATGACGCCGTCCTTGCCGACCTTCAACAGGGCGTCGGCGAGGATGCGGCCGATTTCCTTGTCATTGTTTCCAGCGATCGCAGCGACGGTTTCGATGGCCTTGCGATCAGATGCCGAGACAGGCTTGGCCATCTTCAGCAGGTGTTCCGTGACGGCTTCGACTGCCTTCTGGACTCCGCGGCTCAGCGCGACGGGAGCTGCACCGGAAGCGATGAACTTCAGACCTTCGCGGAACATGGCTTCCGCCAGAACCGTTGCGGTGGTCGTTCCGTCACCGGCGGAGTCACCGGTCTTGGAAGCAGCTTCCTTGACGAGCTGGACACCGCAGTTCTGGAACTTGTCTTCCAGTTCGATGTCCTGAGCGACGGTCACACCGTCCTTAGTGATCTTGGGAGCCCCCCAGCCCTTGTCCAGGACTGCGTTGCGTCCACGTGGTCCGAGCGTACTAGCAACTGCGCGAGCCAGCTTAGAGACACCCTCCAACAACTGCTTACGGGCGTCTTCATCAAAACTGAGCAATTTAGCCACGGTTGCTCCTCTATAGATTCGGCGTGTCTGGTGACTGATGTGCATTTCTGCGGCATGGTGAGTCTCGCCCACTGGCGAGCCATCCCGCGAATCACGAACCGGCAGCGAACTGCCTGATTCGATGTTTTCAAACGACAGCCACCTGTAATAGCAACCGCTGTGCCAGTGGTTTGTAAACCTCTGTAAGTGTTGTGTGTATAATGGTTAATGGGTGAATCGTGGCTCACTGGCAGTGAGGGCTACTGCCAGCTTGGCAGTAAGCCTTCCGAATCCAGTCTGGCAGGCGGGACCAGTAACTCAGTCCAAAAGCTCGCAGTGCAGGTGAACGAGATTCATGCCGACCCGGCTCGGCGGAATCGCCGGTCTTCTCGGTTGTTCTCCGGTGTGCCAGATGATTGTCGTGGAAGATCATTTGGACGCCGTATGGTTGCAGCTGAGGGCCACTTGCCAGCGATTTGTCGTCCGGCAATCATTCATAGGAATAGTGAGATGTCTCAAATGGTTTGGTTGGACGATCACATGACAAACTGAGCTTCTAGCGTGCAGCGACTCGATTTCACGTGGTCTGAGAACTCTCTAAGCTGTGTCACGCGGGGCCCCTCTCGGCGAGACAATATGAACTTGGCATTGGACGTCAGATACCTGATCCTTCAGCGCGGTGCAGCTCGTCTGCAAGTGCTGGAAATACGTCCCGGCCAGCGGATTACGATTGGGCGCACTCCCGGTAACAGTCTGGTCGTGCCCGACCGCAAGTGCAGTCGCATGCACTGTGAAGTCTTCTGCGGAAATGGGACCTGGTATGTCCGGGACAACCAGAGTCGCAACGGGGTCTTTCTTGAAGGTGCGAAGATTGAGGGCGATACAGTCGTCCAGACGGGCCAGTCCATCGGGGTCGGTGATTTTACGATCCAGATGACATCGCATCATCCGGAGCAGCTTTCTCCTGAATCGGTGGCGCATACCCCATCGCTGCCCACTGACCAGCAGGACGGCTTCGAGATCATCGAACGCAAGTCGGCGACACAATACGACATGCCCGAGGGATTGCAGACCACACGAGTCGGGCCGCTCGGGGCGGCAGACTTATTCAAGCTCTCACAGTCGATGCAGACAGCTGACGACATCGAGTCGCTGGCCGGAATCACGCTCGATGGACTGCTGAAGGTCATTCCCGCTTCGATGGCGGCTCTGCTGCTGTTGCCTGATGACGACGAGTCGGGAGACCCCAAGAAACTCAAAGTCATGGCGATGCGAGCCCCAATGCATGGCCCGTCGAAGGATCTGCGGTTCTCCTCGCAGTTGTCGGATCAGGTCTTTCGTTCGAGAGAGGCAGTCCTGGCCCATGATCTGTCGAACAGCAGTGCACTGGGGCAGAGTGAGAGTCTTGAGATCCTGGCCGCCACAAGCGTGGTCTGTGCCCCGATTCGACTCGAGGGACGCCCGATCGGTGTGATCCATCTCTATTCGACGAAGGTGACCGACCCGCTCGACAGCCGACATCTCGAATATACGCTGGCTGTGGCTGACCATATGGCAGGGCTGGTCTTGAAGACCCGCGAACGCCAGAAGCTCGCTCAAAATCTGCTCATCTCCGAACAGCGCAGTAAAGAGTACCAGGCCCAGTTGGGGCTCGACTCTGAACTGATTGGCAACAGCACCGGGATCCAGAAGCTCAAACAGGCGATCAGTCGCGTGGCCCGGACCGACGCCACGGTGCTGATCCGTGGTGAGAGCGGCGTCGGGAAGGAACTGGTCGCTCGCGCAGTCCACTTCAACAGCCCGCGTCGCGATGGTCCGATCATCTGCGTGAACTGTGCCGCGCTCACCGAGACGTTGCTCGAAAGTGAACTCTTCGGGCACGAGAAGGGGGCCTTTACCGGAGCGACCGGTTTGAAAACCGGGAAGTTCGAGCAGGCTCACGGCGGGACGCTCTTCCTCGATGAAGTCGGGGAAATGAGTCTGGAAATCCAGTCGAAGTTTCTTCGGGTTCTGGAAACTCGCGAGTTCGAACGCGTGGGCGGCAGCAAGACGATCCGCGTCGATGTGCGCGTCGTCACCGCCACGAACCGCGATCTGGAACAGGCCGTCCGTGAACACAAATATCGCAGCGATCTCTTCTACCGTCTGCAGGTGATCGAACTGGTGGCTCCTCCGCTGCGGGAGCATGCCGAGGACATCCCCGATCTCGCGAAATACTTTGTCGAGCGATTCGTCCGCAACCAGAACTCCAAGGTCCGTGGCTTCGACCGTTCAGCCATGGATAAGCTTTGTAAGCACAACTGGCCAGGGAACGTGCGCGAATTGCGGAACGTGATCGAGCGTTCGGTGATTCTGTGCGAACGGGAGTTCATCAACGAGGATGACATCATCCTCTCGAAGCTGGAGCTGTATCCCCACGCGACACCCGTGACTCCGGCACCAGTGATGGCACCTGTGGTCGTGCCCGCTGCCGAAGATCACCTGGAGAACCCCACGGGCGAAACAGCGTTTGATCCCCGCTATCGTCTGTGGGATAGCCTGATTCAGGTCGGACGCAGTCTCGACGATGTCGAGCGGATGTATATCGAGGCCGTGCTGCGGTCCTGCTCCTGGAACAAGTCCAAGGCTTCCCGCATTCTGGGAGTCGAGCGGACGACACTTGACCGGCGCCTCAAGAAATACGGCTTTTCCCGCCCGGATGGTGAGCCCGATGACGACTCCACAATCGACATGGACGACATTTAAACGGTGGCGACTATTTCGGCGGGCTCTTCGGCATCCGCAGGAAGTTCTTGAGCAATTCGATCCCCGAATCGGTCAGGAAACTCTCGGGGTGAAACTGGACCCCGTGGACCGGATAGCGGGCATGACGCATCGCCATGATCTCGCTGGGATGGTCCGCATCACGAGTCCAGCCACAAGCGACCAGTTCCGCAGTAAGCGTCTCTTCCGGCACGACAAGGCTGTGGTAGCGGGTGGCTGTAAAGGGATTCGGTAACCCGGCAAACACGCCTTTTCCGTCGTGGTGAATCTCTGAAGTCTTGCCGTGCATCAGGCGTTTAGCCCGCACAACCTGGGCCCCGTAGACTTCGGCCATGCATTGATGGCCCAGACACACGCCCAGGATTGGAATCCCGGTTGGGCCGAATTCCTCGATCACAGCCTTGGAAATCCCTGCTTCTCCGGGGCTGCAGGGGCCGGGCGAAACCAGAATCCGGTCGGGCTTGAGGGCATGAATCTCTGCCAGAGTGATCTGGTCATTGCGGGCGACCAAAATCTCAGCTGACGCATCAATCTCACCGAACCGCTGCACCAGGTTGTAGGTGAATGAGTCGTAGTTGTCCAAAACGAAGATCATGACAGAGTCCGACAGCTCTTACGCGGGCAGGGCCAGGCGACAGGATTGTAGCGGGGCGGACACAA
>QWOR01000073.1 GCA_003669575.1 Planctomycetota bacterium
CACGATGACCGTAATGCTGTTCGGCTTTCTTCGTGAGGCCAATGTCAACCAGGCCGCACAGTCTGCGATTGTGCTCCTGCTGCCCACGGTGGCGGGTTTTGCTGTCTCCACGACGTTACTCCGTTCTCAACGAACTCGCTCTCAGGAGTTCGGCGGATGAGTACTTCTGAATGCCCCCAATCCCACTCACCGGTTCTGCATGTTCAGAACGTTTCTGTGAGCCTCGGGCAGCAGCCCATTCTGCGTGATGTGACACTGTCTGTTCCTCAGGGGAAGACTCTCGTCGTACTCGGAGAATCTGGATGTGGAAAGACCACGCTGCTTCGTGCGATCGCGGGGCTTGTCCCAATCCATGCGGGCTCCATTCAGGTCCATGGCCACGACATTCGACCACTTCCACCGCAGTCACGTGGAACCGTTTGCCTGGATCAGGAGCCACTGCTGTTTGAACATCTGAACGTCTCAGAGAACATTGGCTTTGCGCCGCAGCTGAGAGGTGAATCTCATGCCGCAATCGAATCGCAGGTTAATGATTTGCTCTCGGCTATCGATCTCGTTCCACATGCCAATAAGCGACACTCCCAGCTCTCAGGAGGCCAGCGGCAACGAGTCGCCTTTGCCCGTGCCATTCTGGCTCATCCCCAGGTGCTGCTGCTTGATGAGCCGTTTGGCAGTCTTGATGGTCGCAACCGTCAGCAAATGCAACAGCTTTTCCGTTCTCTGGTTCAGCGTTACACGCTTACTTCGGTCTTCGTGACTCATGACATTCGCGAAGCCCTTGTCGTAGGGGACCTTTTCGCCCGCATGTCGCACGGAGTCCTGTCGGTCAGCCCCAGTCGCCAGGCCTTTATTGAAGACCCAGATTCGGGAGTGGCGTCCGAAGTCCAATTCTGGTCAAACATCGAATCGGATGAGAATTTGCCGTGACTACTCGGCCATCGCTCAACGGCAGTGACCAGAGAGGCAGATCCACCGCTAATAGCGGGATCACCGCCTGACAGCCTCAATACACTTCACTGGCCCGCCCTGCACAGCTACATCACGATCTCAGTTCCAATCCCCGTGTCGGAGTAAATCTCCAACAGCAGCGAGTGTGGAATGCGGGCATCGACGATGTGAATTTTGCGAACACCAGCTTCCAGAGCCTCCAGTGCCGCTTCTACCTTCGGCACCATTCCTCCGGCAATAACGCCCGAAGCGATCAGTTCGCGAACTCGCGGGATATTCAGGTTTGACTGCAGCGTTTTGGGATCGTTCTTGTCGAGAAAGATTCCCGGCACGTCGCTGATAAACACCAGCTTCTCCGCCCTGAGCAATCGGGCCACCGCAGCTGCAGCGGTGTCGGCATTCACGTTGAGACGGCCACCTGCGACATCGAGTGCCACCGACGGGATGATCGGAACCGCTCCGGCACGGCAGGTCGCAGCCAGAAGCTCACGATTGATATCGGTCACATGTCCCACGCGGCCCAGGTCGATTTCCTCGCCCTGTTCACCCTTCATGGTCAGACGCTCACCGATCAGCACATTCTGGGTCCGGAAGCTCATCGGTACGGCACGACCTCCGAGAGAGCGGATCTCGTCAACGAGCCCTTCGCAGATCTCCTCAGCCAGAACTCGCGACACAATGTCGAGTGTGGCGTCATCGGTGTAGCGGCGGCCATTCACCCATTTCGGCTGGATACCCGCTGTCTCCATGCCCTTGTTGATTGCCTTACCACCGCCGTGCACCAGGATCGGCCGCATACCAACCGCCTGCATGAACAGCACATCAATCAGGCACCGGCGCACAGCCTCGGTCTCTTCGAGCGCACTGCCCCCCAGCTTGATCACGACGTACCGGCCCTGAAACTCCCGTATCCAATTGAGAGCTTCAACCAGAACCTGAGCCTTGCGAATCGCTTCGTCCACGGTGGAGAACTTTCGTCGTCAAATTGGTGTTCACGGGCCACGTCCCACCAGGGACGAATGGCGGATTGTCGAGTGATCTCCCCCCAGTGTCAACGGGCGGTCGCATGCGTCGAAATGAGCGTCCCATTCCTTGGAACAGCGAACGAAGCAATGATCACTCACTCACCAAGAGACCCTTCGAAGCTTTCTTCGACACGATGCTTCATGTGCAACTCCTGCTTACTTTGTTTTCTCGCTTTTCTTCTGTTCAAACTCTTCTTCTGCTCACCAGCACAAGTTGCTTGTTGTGAACGAATTGGATTTGAACATATGGCAAGCAAGGGAACGAGGGGGAATGCATGTCGAGTCACAAGGCGTTGGATACGGTTTGGAACACGCGGGACAGCTGTTGCTCCTTGTCAGACTTCGGCGACTGGCATACAACGACATAGAGGCTACTTTGTAGCTTGCATGAATTCCGAGTCGACAGAGGGACCTTCGAATGACACACACAGCCAGACGTTCATGGATGGGGCTGGTCGTGGCCGTTTTGTGCCTGGGGATAAGCTCGCCAGCAGTCTCCGGTTCGTCCAACAGCCTGATGGACCTGTCTGATGACGGCAAGCTGCTCGCCTGCTCGAATCGTGATAATGGGACAGTGACCATTGTCGACCTGTCGACTCGCAAGAAGCTCCGCGAGATACCCGTCGGTCAGGTTCCGGAAGGCGTAAGCTTCATCGGTGCGACTCACACGCTGGCGGTGGCTGTTTACCGCGATGACGTGGTCGTCTTCATTGATGCGGACTCCGGAAAGGAACTTGCCCGGACTATTGTGTTTGATGAACCATACGGTGTTGTCTCGACCAAGGATGGATCGCGTGTCTACGTGACGCTCGACTACCCCGGGCAGGTGCTGGAGATTGACACCTCGTCGCACAAGATCACCCGGACCATCGAAGCTGGAAGATCGACTCGCGGTATCGCACTCGATCCGCAGCATGCCCGCGTCTACATCACCGAGTACTACACCGGCATCGTTCGATCATACGACCGAGCCACCGGTCAAAAGGTCGAGGAATGGGTCGGATCCGAACAGGACAACCTCGCCCGACAGCTGATCATTCACCCGACCCGACCGAAGGCCTACCTCCCGCACCAGCGGTCGCGGACATCGGTCGCTCAAGGGGCGGGCTCGATCTTCCCGTATGTATCGATCGTCGACATCGACTCGAAGGCTGAGACGCGTCGCAAGCGAATGCAAATGGATTCGTTCAACGGCACGTATGTCGTTGCGAACCCGTGGGAGGTCGCCCTCTCTCCCGATGCAAAGCGACTCTATGTCGTCTTCAGCGGGACGGATGATCTGTTTGAGTGTGAAGTCCTCGACGATAACTACCGCGAGATCCGTCACGAGCGGACGCTGGAACTCGGATCAAATCCCCGGGCGGTGAAGGTCTCCGACGATGGCCAGTCATTGTTCGTCTACAACGCCCTCGACTTCAACGTCGTCGAGTACGACACCCGTACCCTACGCCCGGTCGCGACGATCTCCGTCTGCAAATCACCTCTCGACGAGGAACTGCTGACTGGGAAGAAGTTCTTCTACTCCGCCAACCAACCAATGGTCGGACGGCGGTGGATCTCCTGCTCCAGCTGTCACCCCGATGGGGACTCCGATGGCCGCGTGTGGCAGCAACCCGAGGGGCTCCGCGACACTCAGGCAATTTTCGGGCTGGCGTGGACGCACCCCTTGCACTGGTCAGCTGACCGGGACGAGGTCCAGGACTTTGAGCACACCATCCGCGGCCCACTGATGCAGGGACGTGGACTGGCCCGCGGGTCGATTCACGAATCATTGGAAAAGCCGAACCAGGGACTCTCTCGCGACCTCGACGCCCTGGCTGTCTACACCAACTCGCACACCTTCGCGATGAGCCCGCACGCCAAAAGCGGACTTAGCGAGGCGGCCCAGCGTGGCAAGCAGCACTTCTTCTCCAAAGAAACGGGCTGTGCCAAGTGCCACAGCGGGCCGTTCTACACCGACTCTCAACCGGGAGCCGAGCGGAAGCTGCACGATGTCGGTACCGGCAACGCCGACTCCTCCGAAAAGATGGGCCCCAAATACGACACCCCCACCCTCATCGGCGTTTACCGTACCGCCCCGTACCTGCACCACGGGAAAGCCAAGACCCTGGAAGAAGTCCTCACCACCTTCAACCCTGAGAATCAGCATGGGACCACCACTCAGCTTACGCCCGCCCAGATCGCCGACCTGGTTGAGTTCCTGAAGGCCCTGCCCTACGAAGATCCGGTGGAACAGGCGAAGAAAGCGGGATTGATCCAGGTCCGGGGGAGCGATTCACGCGACGCCACCTCTTCCCAGTGACACGGAGACAATCATCCCAAAGAGCCGGACGCGTCATCGCCCGGTGTCGGCTACACATCCGGTTGGACAGCTCGCCAGCGGCTGTCCTCGAACGTATTGCCGGTACGAGCTGACCTTAAATGAACGCTTTCGGGCTGGAGCTTCCTGAACAGATGATCTATATGTCGCCGTGAAACTGAACGGTCACCAGAATGAAAGCCCACAGACGAAAGTATGTCCTTACCCGATGCTTCTGATGCGACCACACGGAATGGTCATGTTCTGCCTTCAGGACGAATTGCTCTCGCACTCGGCGGTGGTGGGGCACGAGCTGCGTACCAGGCCGGTGTTCTCACCGCCATCGCCCGAATGTATCCCGACTTTCGGTTCCCTTACCTGACGGGTGTCTCCGCAGGAGCGATCAACATTTCGTTGCTCGCCAGCCACCAGGGGGCGCTTCGCAAGCAATCTGAAAAACTCGTTAATCTGTGGAGGCAGCTGCGGATCGACAATGTCTTTGTATCAGAAGGCATTTCCCTGTTGTTTCGCCTGATGAGAATTGGAGCCCAATTAACGATTGGCTGTCCATTCTGTTTCAAAAAAGTTTACGGAATGGTCGACACGGAACCGTTGCGCGCTTTCCTGCACCAGGCATTGGAAAGCCGGGATGGTTCACTGCCGGGAATTCAAAAAAATATCGATGCTGGGCATCTGAAGGCGGTCGCACTGACGGCGCTGTCATTCGGTACGGGAAAGACCATCACGTTCTATCAAGGCAAATGCGAAGAACTCAGAAAAAAGTCGCGTCAGCGGAGCGTTGAGACTCCGCTCACCATCCAGCACGTCATGGCGTCGTCGGCACTTCCGCTGTTCTTTCCACCGGTACAGATCGAAAATGATTGGTACGGGGACGGTGGTATCCGCCTGGTGAATCCGTTGGCTCCGGCACTCGAAAGTGGAGCTGACCGGATCCTGGCGATTTCCAATCATCACCTGGGAGAGGATAACCATCCCACAGTGGTGAGTACGCCGCCGTCACCCGCGACCGTGATGGCCGCGATGTACAGCGCGGAGTTTTTCGATCAACTCGATTACGACGTCCAGGAAATGCGATGGATCAACAAGTTGGCGCGTGAACTCCCCGCAGAGAGACGGCACGGGATGCGTGATGTCAGACTCATGGTGATACGACCTTCGCAAGATATCAGCGCAATGGCCTACCGGCTTCGACACAACTTTCCCAGCACTCTGAACTATCTGATGAAACGACTCGGTACGAACGAGATTCGCAGCCAGGAGTTTCTCAGTACCGTCATGTTTGAAACGACGTACATCGAACAATTGATCGAGCTGGGAGAACGTGATGGGGAGTTGCTGGCCCCTCGACTGAAGGCGTTCTTTGAAACGTAGTAGTGGGGACTCGATGTGTGTCGCTGCCGTCTACACAAGAGCGACACCGCCACCAGAGGCTGCCCCAATGAGTGCCGGCGGCTTAAAAGTTTCTCGCAATGGCCGATCGTGCCGCTGTACACGCTAGGCGTTTGCCACGTCTGTCACGGAAACTGTAAAGATCTTGATGAAGGTCAACCCGTTCTGATCCTTCACCTGGACTCGAATGGTGTACGATTTCTTTGCCTCGAAATCAAAGACAGCAGCTGTCTTCAACTTGTTACCCACAATCGTGAACTTTGCATTGTCCGGATTCGTGGTGCTGGTGTCCACGAGGGTGTATGTCAGTGTCTGGGACGCGTCGGGATCGACTCCCACCAGCGTCCCCACTTCCGTCCCGACAGCTTTGTTCTCCAGAACTGAAGACGGTGAAAGAGTGAGAGCCGTCGGAGCCTCGTTGACGTTGGTTACGGTAATGGTGAAGTTCTTCTCAAAGACCAGGCCACCCTGGTCCTTCACTTGAACGCGAATGGAATAACTCGGCTTCGATTCAAAGTTGAATATCGCAGCTGTCTTGAGCGTGTTCCCCGTGATTGTGAACTTGGCGTTGTCCGGATTCGTGGTACTCGTGCCGACGAGTGTGTAGGTCAGCGTCTGCGAGGCGTCCGGATCGACCCCCGTCAGCGTGCCAACTGTTGTCCCGACAGATTTGTTCTCCTGAACCGATGTCGTGGAAAGGCTGAGCCCCGTCGGTGCGTGATTGCCACCAGTGACAGTGATCGTAAAGTTCTTCTCGAAGGACAGGCCACGCTGATCTGTCGTTTTGATCCGAATGGAATAAGAACCTTTTTGAGCCGCATTGAACGTGGCGTTGGTCTTCAGTTTGTTGCCGATGATCGTGAACTTAGCGTTGTCCGGATTCGTGGTAGAGGTTCCCGCGAGCGAATAAGAAAACACCTGCCATTCGTCAGGATCGGTTGATGTCAGTGTACCGACTTCGGTCCCGACGGGGCGGTTCTCGGCGATTGATGTCGACGAAAGATTCACGTTCGTGGGAGCCCGATTCGGGGCGGTGGCAGGAAACAGGCTTGTTCCATGCGAAGTGAAGATCTCCGCGTCGCCCACTCCAATCCACCCTCCCTGGAGATTGAATGCCGACAAGCTGAACGGAATGACTCTGGTCCCTTTGCTGGCTGCTACCAGTTCATCGTAGATTCGTGTATCCGTGCCCAGTGGACGGTCGATGATAAACGAGCTTCGGCTCGACGTGACCGCGAAACTCGTGTTCGTCTCCAGAGCGATGCGTTCAATATGTCCCTCCGCAACCGGGATGTTCTTGTTAAAGATCGTCACTTTTGACTGATCATTCGCATCGGGCGTGTAAATTTGATTGGCCACGCCGTCACCGAGTCCATTGTCGAAGGACGAAAGAGTCGCCACCTCGACCGGAGCATTCGGGTTATCCGAACCGAACTTGAACGTCACGTCCGCAGGTGACAGATACCCCAAGCCCAACTCTGTCAGGCTGGTGATTCTCCCCTCTCCGTAACGAATCACGGTAAACGGCGCATCTCCGGGGTTCGGGCTTCCGAAGAATCTCAATGTTGGTGAGAGATCGCTGGCGATGGTCACATAGTCAAAGCCAAACGCAGCCGTCAGCAACTGACGGCATTCTAACCCAACGGTAATGAAGGAAAGCTTCTCACGTCGTCTGCGTCCCCTGCGAGTAGTTGCAGTGGAATGAGTATTCAACAGGCGAGCAGTGAGCGAAGAAATGATTTTAGTGAAGCTGCGAAACATGACTGGTCCTTCAATTAACTTGGACATCCGACGTAATGATGCACGAAATGTGCCAGCCAGTATTCGGGATTCTGTCACAGGGGGCTCGCGTCGTCAAATCGACGCATACTGCTTGTGAACGCTTTATGGCGTCCCTTCAACGGGGACAAACTTTGCCCCGCCGCTGTTGGTGACACGATTGCGGACGACTTCGATCGAGGTTTCATCGACGTTTGCGGAGTTTGACCACTTTATCCCGATGGCGTCTCCCGGAGCGTCGACGCGGTGGAACAGCCCGTCGATTACGATGTCGTTGAGGACAGAGTGCGCACTCAGCGGGGCCATGTTGGCACCAATCGGGGGACAGAGGACCCCCACGCTGAAGCGGTCGGCGTAGATGAATCGATTGTTCTCCAGCCGGGCCATGCCGAAATTGTCCATCCGCAAATGCTCACCCCGGTTGCAATCGAACTCACAGCCACGCAGCAGTCCTCGGGTCAGGCTCCCGCCGGGCGTTTTGATCTGGAGTCCTATCGCCTCGGCGTTCAGTTGGGTCTGCTCATCCGTCCAGCCGCAGGCCGCAAATGCGGTGCGTTCGATCAGGAACCCCGCACTGGCGATCAGAGCCCCGCCGGTCCCACACAAGTTGAACACCGTCCGTTGAATGGAGACTGACGGGCAACCAATCGGATGGTTGTCGACGAACCCGGTCCCGCCGATGCGAGAGACAAAACACCCCTCAATCGACAAAAAGATCGTGGCTGTGAAATCAGGATTCGAGTCGATCGCCAGATTACCGTTGACGCGAATTCCATCCCCACCGAATCCGGTGATTGATACGTTCTTAACGCAGGGGGCGTAACACCCCATCATCTGAATGGCGTGTTCCTCGCGGTCCCGGAAACTTCCCACAAGCTTGATCCGTTCGAAGGAAAGATCGTGCAGGAACTGTCCAGCTGCGATTACTCCGGTGATATCAAAAAGTGGCCCACTCTTCCCGGTAAACTTAATCGTCGTTGCTTCGGCACCACGTCCCTCAATGATCGGTCCCGAGGTCCGCGTCCGCCCCGGATTGCGAATGACCAGCGTACGGGAGACCGTGTATGAAGACGCAGGGAAATCCAACCGACAGGGGTTAGCAACGGCGAAGTCGAGGGCTTTTTGCAGTGACTCCGTGTCGTCGCCGACTCCATCTGCGCCGAACTCGACAACGGAGTGGGTTTCGATTGCTGATGCATTGTGCGGGAGATGCAGGGTGAAGACGAAGCAGATGATCAACGGGATGAGATGTCGGATAATGAAACCTCGCGGCGAAAGAGAACTGTGTTGAACGTTTCGCTCGCCAGGGCGTACACGAAAGCGGTGAGTCATCCCAGCTTCTGGCGGCATCCGGTCTCAGCTGCCTTGTAGCAACCGAAGATCGTTCGCAGCACCTGCAGACCCTCGGCACCGTTGATTGGAGCATCTTCGAGCCCTGCACTGGCCCGCACAGCTGCTTGAACGAACGGCGTGTATCCCCGTTGGCCGGACGGGTACTCGAACTTCTGTTCTTTCGGATCCTTGGTGTCGACGGTCGAGTAGTAAACCAGTGGCGTCGTATCCAGGTCGCCCAGCTGGAGCCAGCCGCACGAGCCCCAGATGCGGATGTGCATGTTGTACCCCTTGTCGAGGTAATACCCGGAGGTCATCGTCCCGGCTGAGCCGTTGTCGAACTTCATGAGTACCGTAGCGGAGTCCTCAACGTCAATCGGTTGCCCGCCGACGTTCTGGGTCATGGCAGCAACCTCGGAGATCTTCATCCCGGTCAGATGCGTCGCCAGATCGAGCCAGTGAATTCCCAGCCAGATCAGATGCCCACCCCCGGCGCGCGATTTGTGAGCGAACCAGTTCTGGTGGTATTCGGGACTCTTGAGCCGGGTCTGGTCAGCGATGACATGCAGCTCAACACCATAGATTTGACCGAGCAGTCCCTTACGGATCACCCGCCGGGCTTCGCGTATCGGTGGCGTGATGCGGTTGGCCAGGGCCAGCATCAGATGCAGGTGTTTGCTGTCGGCTTTTTGTACCAGAGGTGCGAAGTCCTCGGCCCGGATACACGCAGGCTTTTCGGCCAGGATGTGACAGCCCGCATTCAGGGCAGCTTCGATTGCAGGAGGCGTCTTAACAGCTTCCAGGCTGACAAGACACATCTTGGGCTTTGCCTGCTGCAGCATCGAAGCAGAGTCACGGAAGAGGCCGCCGAACTTGTCTCCGAGGAACTTGCGGGCCTTCTCCTCGGTTTCGCCAGTCGGATCGACGACGAAGACCGATTCCGCTTCTTTGGTCTTGGCGAGTGCCTCGAAGTAAGCGTCGAGATGGGCTCCCTGAGGATGGATAATCATGCCAACTGGGATACGATCATTCGCCATGAGGCAGTCTCTGCGAGTGGAAGATACAACAACACCCTCGACCTACAACGACGATGACGGCGCCCAAGGCATTCGTCAACCACGGGACTTCACGATGAGTCAAACAAAGCTGCGAGCAGGGATCATCGGACTGGGATTCATCGGAGGGGGAGATCAGGTTGCTGGCGACCGACTGGGTCAGAAGGTCGCTGACCTAGACGGCCATCATCGCAGTGCCCTGTCGAATCACCTCAGAGTGGAATTGGTGGCCGGCAGCAGCCAGGACGCCGGGCGGCGGGAGCGTTTTCAGCAGTCGACTGGTGCCCGCACCTACGCCGACTGGCGGCAGATGCTCGCAGCCGAGAACCTCGACATCGTGAGCATCGCGTCGATGACGCCCAACCATGCCGAACAGACGATCGGCTGTGTAAAAGCGGGAGTGCGAGCGATCTATTGCGAGAAGCCCATCGCTGCCACACTCGCGGAAGCTGAGGCGATGGTCACGGCCTGTCACCGGGCGGGGAGTCTGCTTGTCATCAATCACAACCGGCGATTCAACCCGACCTACCGCCAGCTATCGGAGTTCATCACAGATAGTCAGTTAGGAGATTTGATCACCGTCTCGGCTCGCTGGGCGACTGGTCGGCTGGGAAATGTGGGGACTCATATGATCGACGCGATCCGGATGCTGACGCGTCGTGAAGTCCGAGCGGTGTCAGCCACGCTCGACATGTCAGCCCGTCCCGATTGCCGGGGAGCCGAGTTCCGCGACCCTGGCGGCTGGGCGATGCTTCGCATGGACGGCGGATTGATGGGGCAGATCAGCGCTCCCGACTACGCGAAAGACCCGGCGGAGATTTGCATCTCGGGATCGCTCGGACGGGCTGTGGTTCAGGGCAACGCGGTGCGGATCGACTTCTGGGATGGACGGGGAGAGCATTGGCCAACTCCAGATAGTGGAGTGACGTCCATGGACGTAGCGGTCAGCGAGATTGTCGCGGCACTCGATCATGGGCAGCCGGTGCGGAGTACTGGTGAGGATGGGTTGCGGTCGCTGGAGGTGATCATCGCCTGTCATGTGTCGCATGAGAGGTACGCAGCGTGGACGGAGCTCCCGTTAGAGCAGACGGAGCGGCAACGGGTGCTGCAGGCAGGGTGATGGCAATCTTTGGTGTCCTGCCCGGGCCATGGTCGCTGAGTTCAACCGTGACATCGACACCACTGGCATTCGCTAGGTAATACCAGCAGGGGTCTTGATCCAACAATCACCGGATATCAAGCGAGGAGATGGTTTTCGTGAGGAGAATCACACCCATCGAGGATGGCCGTAGCCCGAAAAATGACGATGGACAGACTCGTATGACAACTCGCGATCATGTGACACCCTTAAGCCTGAAGACTGATCTAGCAAAGCCTCACTATTTGGAATCTGGGGTTTACTCGGAAGGTGCCCCCTTGTTTATATTCCTCCAACTCCAGAGGGTGTTGCATACGTCTGCCAAACGGATATTCTAAAGCTCATTCTGACTCTGCTGAACTATCGATGCATGCCGTCCTGATGATCCTGATGCGAGTTTGATGTTTCGACGAACAACGTGATCGCGATATCCGATCGGCTCGTTGTTGACAGACAGACGACTCGCAATTCCGAAAGCAGCTTTTCCGTCCATAGAGAGTGTGTTTGGGCGGCGACGAAATTCACGGGGAGGAGTCGATGATCCGAAGTGAATCGAAAGGTTTGTTTCCGCTCCGACTGACTCCGTTTGAGGAGTTCATGTTTGCGGATGATCGGACTGACTACCCGATGACATTTTTCATCGATGTGGGGCTCTCTGGTTCTTTGTGTCGTCCGTCATTCGAGCAGGCGCTGCATCAGGCATTGCAGAGACACCCGCTGCTCACGTCCCGAGTGGAACCGCGATGGGGGGAGTCTTCTGGATTGATTCGCAGCTGCTCCCTGATATTCAGTGGGCAGAAGGCGACCCGCAACTCCCCCCGCCTCGTGAGCGGTTCATCGATCTGCGGCGGACTGCGGGTGTCCGGGTCTGGGCGGGAGTCGCCAAGGATTTCACACGGGTCGTCTTTCAGTTTCATCATGCAGCCACCGACGGGATTGGTGCGATCCAGTTTATTGGTGACTTACTCGCCTGCTATGGGCTGTTGACCTGTGAGAATCCGCGGCTGGCCCCGGAACTCAGTCCACTTCAACACAACGGACTTCTCCACCGCGGCCAACCCTGGGAGCCTGAACATCGTCCCCGGCGGCCCCTCCACCGATTAGCGACGTGGATCTGGAAACTGGCACAGGTCATTCCGACGGATCTGGCAGCCCGCCGGGTTGTTTCCGAGTCCCCTCGCAACAAGGACTCCCCTCCCGCCTCCGATGCTGCCTCACTGTTTGTCACCCGGATTCTGAGCCCCGAACAAGTTCTCTCGATCAAGGCTGCGGCTGACTCGAGGGGGTGTATGAGCAACGATCTGTATACGTTGGCCATGTTTCATGCTCTTGAGCAATGGAATCGCTCGTGCGGACGGACAACCGGTCACGAAGCGTATCGTGTCGGATTGCCCGTCACGCTGCGTACCCCCCGTCACGAAGAGTCGCCAGCAGCCAATATCGTCAGTTATATGTTCCTCACCCGCAGAGGTTCCGAGTTAAATGATCAGCGGCAGATGCTGCGTCACATTCATGAGACATCTCACAGTGTGCTGATGACCAGCGATAGCGGTCTGGTCTGTTGGGCGATGGCATTGATGCAACGCATCCCGGGGCTGATCAGGTTGACAAGTTGCTCTCCTGTCCGATTCTGTACGACAATGCTTGCCAATGTTGGAGATATCCGCCGACATTTTCGATCCCGCTTCAGTCTTGACAAGGGACGTTGTGTGGCAGGAAATGTAATCCTCGAATACCTGCTGGGGGCTGCTCCGATTCGCCCGGGAACATGGCTTGGATTGTCTCTTGGAATCTATGCGAAGAAGCTGTTCATCAACTTGAATTGCGCCCCTCTTCGGTATTCTTCGGAGGACTCGAACCGGCTCGCCGATCTCTTTGTGAGTTCGCTGCTGGATCTCGCACAAACGGCTTCCCAGGCGGACTCTTCTCACGCGGCTGAGCGGGCTTCCGATACGAACAACTGATGCACACTGCTTCTGATGGCGAGCGAGTGATGGATTCCGATCTGGTCGATTTCTGGCCTCGTTTCCTGCTTTTCCCGGTCCTGGCTTTGGCTTTTTATCCGCCATTCGTTCTGGGATGGGGAGGTGACAGCTGGATGGTCCGATCGGCCTGGGTGGTCTTTCTGACTTATTGCTGGTTCTGCGTCGGCGGTGCGTTTCACGAGGCGGTACACCGCACGCTCTTCACGCAAGTTTCCTGGAATGTCGCCTTCGGGCGTGCTCTGAGCATCCTGACGCTGATCCCCTATACCACGTATCGCGAGACGCATCGAATTCATCATGCGAGTCTCAACACGCCACAAGATTACGAGCTCTGGCCGTACAGCGATCCGGGGGCCTCACTCGCCTTTCGGCGGGCATTCGTCTGGATCGATTTGCTGTGAGGGATTATCACCGGCCCCTGGATCTACGGCAGGATCTATTTCCTGCGTGACCCGCGATTGAGCCCGGAAGTTCGCCGCACGATCTTTCGTGAGTATGTCATGGTCGTTTTGGCCTGGTCTGCGTTCATCTATGGGCTGATCGCATGGACATCTCACATTGGGTTTGATTGGAGAAAGTTTGATCCTGTCTGGCTCCTGCCACTTTTTTTGGCCCCGATGGTGAACACCGGTCGAAAGTTTGTGGAGCATCTGGGCATGGAGAGCTCTGACCCGATTCTGGGAACCCGGACAATCGTGGCCGACAACGTCCTGACTCGGATGACATCATTCTTCAACTTTGACATCGCAGTGCATGGCCCACATCGCCGCAATGCGAAATTGAATCACAACGAACGGACTCCGAAGCTGCGGGCTTATCAGCAGGATCACCCGGAACTCTTGGTCCCGGTCTTTGGATCATATCTGGCAGCGATAATCGACATGGCCCCTTGCCTCTGGAATCGTCCATCGACTGGAGACTCACAGTCCAACCGACAGGTTCATACCTCAGAGGCTATGGGAGACTGACTGCTGTCAGGCCCGTTGATTCCCCGCCAGTCGCGATTTGCGGGCCACCATTTGACCCA
>QWOR01000333.1 GCA_003669575.1 Planctomycetota bacterium
CATGCTCCCGAAGTCGGCTTCACGGGGCCCGATTCGGCAATCAACCAGAACACGAGCGTTTACCCCGGAGCTGTGCCAGGGCGATTCGGCAATCGCAAGCCGCCGACTGTGGCGTATGCCTCGTTCAGCCCGAAACGCAATTACAACGCCCATGACGCTGTCTATGTCGGAGGCCAGTTCTGGGACGGGCGGGTTGACGACCTGATCGAGCAGGCCAAGGGGCCGTTTCTGAATCCCCTCGAAATGAACAATGCCTCCGCAGCTGAGGTCGTCGACAAGGTCCGGCACGCAGACTATCGAGTCCTCTTTGATCGAGTCTATGGCACACAGACCCTCGCTGGCTCTGATGCGACGCGGGCCTTCAACCAGATCGCACGGGCGATCGCCGCCTACGAAGCCTCGCGCGAAGTGAATTCGTTCGATTCCAAGTACGACCTCTATCTTGCGGGGCGAGTGCAGCTCGCCGATGCAGAGGCACGGGGACTCAAGCTCTTTGCGGGTCAGGCGAACTGCACGTCATGTCATCCCCACGAACGCCGGGCAGATGGCTCGCCCCCCCTGTTCACGAACTTTACTTACGTCAATGTCGGGGTTCCGCAGAACACCTCGAACCCGTTCTACCAGGCACCTCGATCGGTGAATGCGGAAGGGGCTCAGTTCCGCGACCTGGGGCTGGGGAGCGTTCTTCAGGACGTGTCACAGAACGGTAAGGTAAAAGTCCCCACGCTGCGGAATGTCGCGAAGAAACCTGCCCCTGAGTTCGTGAAGGCGTACCTACACAACGGACACTTCAAGAGCCTCAAGGAAGTCGTTCATTTCTACAATATTCGCAACTCACGGCCCGATGACTTCGGTGATCCCGATGTCGCCGAGAATGTGAACCGCGATGAACTCGGCAACCTCGGGCTGACTGATACAGAAGAAGACGATGTTGTTGCGTTCCTGGAAACGCTGTCGGATGGTTACGCAGTCGAGCGGGCTGAACCTCGTGTTCCGGTGATTCCCGCGTCTGTCGAAACCCCTCATCGCAAAGACCGCTTTCGCAGTGCCCGCGAGGTGATCCGGGTCTCGCGCTTTCGCGGAGTCATCCCGCGAACCACATCCGGGCAGCGCTAGACGATTCGGTGACGTTTACGACTCTCCCCGCGAGAGGTTACTTCCGCCAGGGAAAGATCGCCTGCAGCTTCCGATCTCGCAGCAGCAGCCCCAGCCAGAGGACAGCTCCGAAGATCACTGGGAAGAACCACGGTTCGCTGTGCGTCACATGCGTCGCGACCGCGCCACCAAGGTATCCGGTGAGCAGAATCGCCCCCAGAATCGCCGTCCGGGGAATCAGGTACAGCACGATACTCACGAGGAGTGCTGCTCCGATGAAGTGCAGTGACATGCCGCTATACCCTTACTTCGCGGAGTCTTTCACGACGGTGGGATTTTGCATAAACATCATGACGCCCGCCATGACCAGCATGAGTGACGGCAAAACCGAAAGGGCGCGGCCGGTCCAGAGTGCTGCCTTGGAAACGGGTGGAATTGGATCATTGGTCGACATACGGTTTCTCTCGTGATGGGATGGACTTGTCGCGTGAGGTATTATGACACGGTAGCTTGAAGATGCCCGTCAGTGCGGTTTGCACATCTCGTTCCATCGCTGTTGCATCACTTCCGGCGAAACTTGCTCGATCTCATGCCAGAGCATCCACTCGTGGCCGAATGGGTCGCGAACCGCACCCGCACGGTGGCCGTAGAACTGATCCTGTGGTGGCATGACGCACGTTGCTCCCCGGGAGACGGCATGCTCGATGGCCTGATCGGCATTGGGCACCTTGAGCGAAAACTTCGTCGCACTTCCCCCGAGTGTCTCGGGGCTCTTGTTGTGCTGCGGATACTCATCCGACAGCATCAGCTTCTGACCGGAGATCATGAGTTCCGCGTGTCCCACGGCCCCAGACTGAGGATCAACCAGTCGATAGAGTTCCTCCGCATCAAAGGCCGACTGATAGAACTCAATCGCTGCTTTCGCATTTCTGACTGTGATGTAAGGAATCAGCGCAGCGTAAGTCAGGGGGGGCGTCATGGTTCAGCTCTCGTGAGTACAAGTGAATTGCGTGGTCAGTTTGGCTCGTCCAGCGGTTGAATCAGGTCGGTTTCCCAGTCGGACGAATCGGGGCGCGACTCCGGACCGATGCGGTAGTACTCCCACACGTCCTCCGCTGGGGCAAGCTCCTGTACCGAAAGCCAGTCAGTGAACTCTTGCCATGCCGACTCGAGCCCCTCGTACGGACCGTGATAGACGCTTGTCGCCACATTCGCAGCTCGCAACCGGCCCGGGATCACTCGGCCAAAAGCTGTCACGGAGGAATTTAAAGGAATGCCGACCTCAAAGTCGAACAGCTCCGGGTCGAGTCGAAAATGATGCGTAAAGAGCGGGCCCGCGGGGACCAGTCCCTATGTCGCGACCGTGGCCATGATTTCGCGAATAGCGGGGCCCATGACCTGTTGAATATCCGCTTTGGGGACCACCATCCGGATGACAGCTGTCCGACGCTCGATGGTCTGCGACACATGCGGCGGGGCGATCATATCAGACTCCTTCAGGAGAAATGCGAAACGAGCTGGCGATTCAAAGTTATCAGCATTCACATTCTGTGGTTGGAGATCAGCTTCCATCTGACGAGGGTGACGAGGAGCATCAGGCCCATAGAATTCAGTCGGTGGAGCAACTCCTTTTGTCAGTGCAAATCGATGTGAAGTCTTCCACTGTTTGATTTGATTTCAGAACACTCGAATGATGAGATTATGAAATTTGAAGATTCGAATCACAACATCCATGTTTTGCGATTTTGTTTTCGAGGGGAATCCTTAGTCCATTCAGATGCCACTTTGAGTTTCGCGATTTGTCGAGAAGGCAATTACCCTGTCGCGGTGGGAGTTGCAGCCGTCGTGTGACTCTGCTCGAATGGAAGCAGCCGATTCTGGCTGGGAGAATTGATTCATGATGTTTTTGTCCAGGATGTTCCGCGCGGGTGTCTGCAGTTGTCTAGCCCTCGTGATGATGACTTCGGTGACGACAGCTGCGGAACCGACGTTCCGATCTGAACTGGTCTTCCCGCTGCATAAGCAACACAACCACGCTCCCGGAATCGCGGAATTGCCCACGGGTGATCTGTTGATCTCCTGGTACCGGGGATCGGGCGAGCGTAAGGCCGACGATGTCGCGATCTTCGGTTCGGTGCAGAAAGCCGGTCAGACCACTTGGGGCGAGACGTTCCTGATGGTCGACACCCCCGGCTTCCCGGACGGGAACACCGCACTGCATGTCGATTCCCAGAAACGTCTGTGGCTGATCTGGCCACTGGTGATCGCGAACACTTGGGAGTCCTGTGTCCCGACGTACCTCATCGCCGACAAATTCGACGAGAAGGGGCAGCCGATCTGGTCGAAGTCAGGCACGATCTGGTTAAAGCCCGATGACTTTAACGAAGAAGGGCAGCAGGGCCTCGTCGAGTTCGTGAAGCGCATGGAAAAGCCCCCGACCGATGAAATGAAGGCCAAGCTGGTTGTCTTCCGCGAGCGTCTGGCCGACAAACTCTATCAGCGTCTCGGCTGGCAGGTCCGCTGCAAGCCGACCGTGCTGCCCAGTGGTCGCATCATCCTGCCGCTCTACTCGGACACCTATTCGTTTTCGCTGATGGCGATCAGCGACGATAACGGCGCAACCTGGAAGGCCAGCAAGCCTTTGATGGGCTTCGGGAACATCCAACCGACAGTCCTGCGCCGTGATGACGGGACACTCGTGACCTATATGCGAGAGAACGGCCCGGTGAACAAGATCCGCGTGGCAGAGTCGAAGGACGACGGGATGACCTGGGGCCCGGTGGGGAATCTGCCGATTCCGAATCCCGGTGCCGGCGTTGATGCCGTTCGGCTCCAGAACGGTCACTGGTTCCTCGTCTACAATGACCAGGAGAATGGCCGGAACTCACTCGCGGTCTCGATCTCGACCGACGAGGGACGCAGCTGGACTGATCCGAGCGGCAAGAATCCGAACACCAAAACTCGCTACCTCGAGCACCAGCCGAAGGGGTCATTCCACTACCCAGCTGTCATTCAATCGAAAGACGGCCTGATCCACGTGGTCTACAGCTACTTTATCGATGACGAAGGCAAGTCGATGAAACACGCCGTGTTCAACGAGGAGTGGGTCGGAGCGGAGTCGAAGTAACTCTCGTGCAGATTTCGGCTTGCACTTCGCCCGGGACAGACTGAAATGTCTGTCCCGGAGCCAGTGATGACGAAACTTGAAACGGTCTTTTCATCCACCGAATATGCACGGTCGATTTCGGTGCGTCTTGAAACCGGAACGTTTCCCGGCCAGAATGACTCTGCGCCTCGCCTACTTTTCATAGCGGCGGTAATCGAGTTTCACTGGGTGGTGAGATTGTGAACGCCGCGGAGTCATTCATGCGTCGCCTGCTGACCTTCGCCCGAGGGAATCGTCTTCCCACCTATAAAACTGAGGAAGAGCGGAATGGCTTGCGGGCTGCCGGGCGGTTCAACGCCCAGCTTCTCGATTTCCTCCGGGACAAGGTGCAGGTCGGCGTCACCACCAACCAGCTCGACAAGTTGGCCGAGACCTACACCCGTGACCACGGGCATATCCCCGCGTGCTACGGCTATCAGGGCTATCCCAAGTCGATCTGTACCAGCATCAACGAAGTCGTCTGCCACGGCATTCCGAATGACATCCCGCTGAAGAGTGGCGATATCGTCAACGTCGACTGTACGACGATTGTCGGTGGGTGGTACGGCGACTCTTCGGAAACGTTTCTGATCGGCGACGTCTCCCCCGAGGCACGCCGCCTGGTCCAGCTGGCATTCGACTCTTTGTGGCTCGGGATCGGTGTACTCAAGCCCTACAGCGCGGTGATCGACATCGGAACGGTGATCGCGAGGTTCGGTCGCCAGAACGACTTGGGAATCGTCGAGAACTTTCAGGGGCATGGCATCGGGCGCAAGTTCCATCAGGACCCGGGGGTCCCGCACGTCCCGATTCGCAAGAGCCGCAAGGACATCCTCGCCCCCGGTGTCTGCTTCACCATTGAGCCGATGGTGAACCTTGGCGGCAAAGACACCGACGGCCCGCTGTCCGATGGCTGGACCGTGTTAACGAAGGACCGCTCGCTCTCCGCTCAGTTTGAGCACCAGATTCTGATGACTGAGGAAGGTCCGGAAATTCTGACGATGACGAAGAACGGGCCTAAACCCGGGCATCAGTTCTAGTCCGACTCGATTCACTGTCTGTGTGTTTGCATTCAAAAGTAGCGACAAATCCACGCTTTTTCACCAAGTTCTCGCTGCGCTGCCGAAGAATCGCCTTCTCCGGGGCGGTGACGCAGGTTTTTGGGTTTCTCTCGCGTTAAACTAAAAGCACACAACTGCAACAGAAGCTAGGGTCTCTCTGACCGCCCCTGTCCGTCACCCTCATGGGTTGACGTTTTGGCATTTCGGAGAGATTCGCATGTTGGCCCCGACTTCACGCGTTAACCGTCCTCAAGCGTCCGCAAATCAGTACGTGGATTGTTCTGAAACGGTCACGCAACTCCTCCAAACCGAAATCGAACTCGACGGTCCCTTGATCGACATCAACGAACTCCAGGCCAACGTTCAGCGCGCACCTCGTGGTAAGGTGGTCGCGGTGATGCCTGCATATAACGCAGCTGCCACCCTCGAACGTACCGTGGCTGACATCCCTCCCGGCACCGTCGACGAGATCGTTCTGGTCGACGATTGCAGCCGCGACTCGACGGCCAACCTCGCCCGCCGCATGGGGCTGAAGGTCATCGTCCACGACAAGAACAAAGGCTACGGCGGTAACCAGAAGACCTGCTACAAGCTGGCTCTGGAACTCGGCGCTGACTACGTCGTGATGATCCATCCCGATTACCAGTACGACAGCCGCGTCGTCGGCGCAGCTGTGGAATTCCTGCGTCTTGGCACCTGTGATGTGATCCTCGGATCACGTATCCGCACTCGCCAGGAAGCCCTCGCCGGTGGCATGCCCGTCTGGAAGTACATCGCCAACCGCATTCTGACCACGATCGAGAACGTCGCCCTCGGCCAGAACCTAGGCGACTTCCACAGCGGTTTCCGAGCATACAGCCGGGCTGTGCTCGAGAAGGTCCCGTTCGAGCGGAACACCGACGACTTCGCCTTTGACACCCAGTTCCTCGCCCAGGCCGTCCACTTCGGCTTCAAGCTCGGTGATATCCCGGTCCCGGTCCGGTACTTCGACGAAGCCTCGAGCATCAACTTCCGCCGCTGCATCACCTACGGCCTGACCACGCTGCAAGTCATGGCCGAATTCTGGCTCCACAAGCTGCGCATCAAGAACTGCACATACTTCAAGCCCAGGGGCGAGGCGTAAGCCTCCTGAGGGCCGGTTCTCAAAGCCATAGCCAGCGAACTCATCACCCCCCGCGCCCGCAAACGGTCGCGGGGTGGTTTAATTGATATGTATCGCTTATCAGTGATTCACTTGGACTCGCCTCAGCGCTCATTCAATAAACCTGTGATTCGAGTTACCACTCCCTCTGCCACTCGCCGACCTCCTTCATGGCAGTAAAAACGAACCCCCTTGCGTATTTTCTGGCGGTGCAAGTCTCTCATCTCTTTCACCAATACAAACATTCTCGCAGGCAAATCAACACCCGTGGGTAACGGCAGATCGTCAGGCAAAGATCGCCCCTCCTGGTCGAAGAAGTCGGGGTAAATCATGTACAGTGTGAGAGGCATGATGTCACTCGCATAGGCAAAATCCCATCGGATTCCATTGCAAATGCTTGTCTCTCTACCACCTTCTTCAGGGGAAAAGATGCGTATCACTGCCTCAAAGTCATTCGTGTAGTGGCTCAGAATACTCACCACACTCTCCAAGTGTGAATCCTCAACCCGAATAGCTGGAAGCCCTCTCAGAAATACACATTACAAAAAATGAAGGCGCTGGGACTCGAACCCAGGACCTACGGATTAAAAGTCCGTTGCTCTACCGACTGAGCTACGCCTTCGGTATGAGGCAGCGTTGACCAAATGGCCACCGCCGCTTCAAGGGTGAGAATCATAGGTGGGAACAGCTGTGTCAGCCAGTCAGCGGGCGGGGTTTTGCCTTGGCAAACGAGATTTGAGCGTCGGGAGATCCGTCTGGGCGAGGAGAGTCCCGAATCACTCGATGTGATGCGAAAGATGGAGAGCAGAGCCGGAAGCGGCAGCGCCCGGAGTGTTCGAAGTTGGACATCCACTTCGGGCGCTGACGCTTCCGGCTCTCAATTCGACTGACCACCGCACTCTCCCGGGGCTATTCATTCGAAGACACCGAGCGACCTCTCGGGTTCGGATTTCCCGCGGAAGTTGGTTCCGCACCCTGCCGCGGCTAGAATGAAATCGGGCTTGCGGTATGTCGAGCCTTCCCACCCTGATCGCCCACCGAAAAGGAAACCCTCTATGAAGCGATTGTCTGTTGCCGTATTGATGCTGATGGGATTGGCCTCGTTCATGACGGCCGAAGAAAAGAAGAAAGAGGCAACCGTGCCAGCTGCACTGAATTTCACCGTGAAGACTCTGGACGGCAAGGAAGTCGACCTCGCCAAGAAGTACGAGGGTAAGGTCATTCTCGTCGTCAATGTCGCCAGCCAGTGCGGACTGACTCCGCAGTACAAGCCGCTGGAGACGCTGAGCAAGGCCTATGAGAAGGACGGGTTCGTCGTCCTCGGATTTCCCTGCAACCAGTTCGGAGCCCAGGAGCCCGGCACCGCTGAGGAGATCAAGGAGTTCTGCAAAGCGAATTACGACGTGACGTTCGACATGTTCTCGAAGATCGATGTCAACGGCGAGAAGGCTGCCCCGCTGTACAAGTACCTGACCGGTAAGGACACAAACCCGAAGTTCGCCGGTCCGATCGGCTGGAACTTCGAGAAGTTCCTGATCGGCCGTGATGGCAAGGTTGTCGCCCGGTTCAAGCCACCCGTCTCACCCGACTCGGAAGATGTCGTGAAGGCCATCGAAGCGGAACTGGCGAAGAAGTAATTCGACACGTTTCGTGCATCACAGAATGACCACAGCCCCGGTGTCGGCCCATGCCACACCGGGGCTGTTTTCGTGATGAGCGACGAGGCACTACCACCGCAGCGGAGCCTGCCAGCTTTCCTTCAGGGCGGTGAGATCGGAGTCAATGAGAGTCGCCCCCGTGGCGCCGGTGATCCTCACACGTGGTGAATCCGTCACGCGGCCGATGTGGGTCGCCGGGGTGCCAGCCGACTGGAGTAGCGTCAGGACCTGATCGGCTTTGTCTGCGGGGACTTCGAGGACGAAGCGAGTCTGGCTCTCAGAGAAGAGGGCGTCGACGGAGTCATGTGACTGCGGACAAACTCCCGCGATCGAGGCCTCGACACCCAGCCCGCCCGCAAAAGCCATCTCGGCCAGTGCAACCGCGAGGCCGCCTTCGCTGAGGTCGTGACAGCTGCGAACCAGACCGGCCTTGAGGACGGAGTGAACCGCCTGGAGCGTCTTCGGAGCCTGAGCGAAGTCGACCCGTGGGACCGTGCCGCCGTCCAGGCCCTGCACGAAGGCGAAATGACTGCCGCCCAGCTCAGACTTGGTCTGGCCGACGAGAATCAACCGGTTGCCGGCCGCCTTCAGGTCCATCGTCACCGCGTTCTCGACGTTTTCGATCTGGCCGATGGCGGAGATCAGCAGCGACGAGGGGATCGTGATGACCTGCTTCTGGCCCTGGGCATCGTCGTATTTGAACTCGTTGTTGAGCGAGTCCTTGCCGCTGATGAACGGCGTGTTGTAGGCCAGGGCGGCGTCGTGACAGCCGAGGGCCGCACGCACGAGCGAACCCAGTGTCTCGGGCCGTTCGGTGTTGCCCCAGCAGAAGTTATCGAGGATCGCGATCTGCGACGGATCGGCACCCACAGCCACACAGTTCCGCAGCGATTCATCGATCGCAGCTGCGGCCATCCAGTAGGGGTCGAAGTCGCCGTAACGCGGGTTCATCCCGTTCGAGATGACCGCCCCACGCATTGAGCTGAGGTCGGGACGCACAACAGCGGCATCCGACGGGCCATCGTGGGCCACGCCGACCAGCGGTTTCACGACGCTTCCCGCCTGGACCTCGTGGTCGTACTGGCGAATGATCCACTCTTTGGAGCAGACGTTGAGAGAACCGAGGATGCGTTTGAGTGTCGTGTTGAAGTCATCTGGGCCGGTCGACTTCGAGGTCACGCTCTTCGCGGTCAGAGTCGCCGATTCCTTCGGCGGCATGTAAACCGCCTCGCGATTGACCGGTGGTCGCCCATCGTGCAGGAACGCCATCGCGACATTGCCAACGGGCTCGCCGTGGTAGAACAGCCGCAGTCGTTTGTCGTTCGAGAACTTTCCGAAGGCGACTGCTTCGACACCTTCCGACGCACACAGCTGATGAAACTCGTCCCACTTCTCGGGCGGCACGGCGAGGACCATGCGTTCCTGGGCTTCGCTGATCCAGATCTCGGTGTAGGACAGACCGCTGTATTTGAGCGGGCATTTGTCGAGCCACACCTCAGCGCCGCCCTCTTCGCCCATCTCGCCTACGGCACTGCTGAATCCACCGGCGCCGCAGTCGGTGATCGAGCGATAGAGTCCACGGTCCCGGGCTTCGAGGATGACGTCGAGGACCATCTTTTCCTGGACCGCGTTCCCGATCTGTACAGCTCCGCCCGACAGGGTTTCACTCTCTTGAGTCAATTCTGCCGAGGAGAATGTCGCCCCATGAATCCCGTCGCGACCGGTGCGGCCACCCACAGCGACGATCAGGTCACCCGCTGCGACCGACTTCTCGCTCATCCCAACGGGCAGCAGGGCGACGTTGCCGCAGTAGACCAGCGGGTTGCCGATGTACCGCTCGTCAAAGAAGACCGACCCGTTGACCGTCGGGATCCCCATGCGGTTCCCGTAGTCACGGACCCCAGCCACCACACCCCGCATGACAGTCCGGGGGTGCAGCACACCGGGCGGCAGCTCGCTGTCGGGCGTGTCGGGCGGGGCAAAGCAGAACACGTCAGTATTGCAGACGGGCTTGGCTCCCATCCCGGTCCCGATCGGATCGCGGATCACGCCGCCCAGACCGGTGTTGGCTCCGCCGTAAGGCTCGATGGCCGACGGGTGGTTATGCGTTTCAACCTTGAAGCAGATGTCGAACTTGTTGTTGAACTTGACGACACCGGCGTTGTCCTTGAAGACACTCACGCACCAGTCGTTGGCGCCGAACTTCTTGCGCAGCGACTGCGTCGCACCGAAGACGGTCTCCTTGAGCATGTTCTCGAACTGCCGCGGGCCGTTCTCATCGCGGTACGCGATCCGCCCCTTGAGTGTCTTGTGCGAGCAATGCTCGCTCCACGTCTGGGCAACGGTCTCCAGCTCAATATCAGTGGGATCACGCTGCTGATCCGCGAAATGCTTCTGAATCGTCTGCATCTCAACCAGGCTCAAATAAAGCTGGCCATGCTTGCTGAGATGCATGAGAGCAGCATCGTCCATCGCACGAATCGGGATGGTCGTCAGCTTGAACTTGTATTCAGATCCCACGGCGATCGACGCGAGTTTCAACGGTCCGTGAACGAGTTGTTCGATGGCGTCGTTGGCGAGCACGCGACGGCTGAGCCGCTGCAGGTCAGCGGGAGACGCGTCGGAATTGATCCAGTACTTGCGGCAGATGGCCACGCGGGTGACCGCCAGCCCTTGCGACTGCAGGGCCTTCGAGGCCGTCTCAGCCACGTTATCGGTAACACCCGGCTTGAGCAGGACGTTGACCAGCTGCAGCGACTGCGTCTCGTTCGGTAGAGCATCCGACCCAGCAGCTGCGGGCAGCGTCCGAATGCGGCAGGTCTCGACAACGCCATCGGCCAAAAGCCGTGCGACACGAGTCTTGACCGTCGCCTCGTCGAGGTCGCCTTCGACCAGGAAGGACCGCGACGCCCGGATGGCCCGGATGCTGCCTGCTCCCTGAGCCTGCGACTCAGCCAAAACACGTTGCCCCTCACGGTCGACTTCGCCCGCGATCGGATGAATTTCCACTTCCCAGAGCATTGGCTCCGCCCCTGTCCACTTCAACGCCAAAAACCAGTGAAGCGGGCATCATAGTCGGTCAGCTACCGGTGATTCGAGTCAGTGACAAAAACTCGCGAGCTCCGATAATCGTCGGTGATTAACTCATCACGCAGAGTCAGGCGTCTCGGGCTGGGGGTGGGGCTCCGTTCGGCCCGACCCCAGCTACCGACCGATCAGCCTGCTGGCGACGTATGCCACAACTCACCCGGTTTCAAAACGGAGATTACCCCGCGCGGGAGGCTGCCGGGTTTGCCATCATGACTCCGGCAGGCAACAATGCACATTCGCCCCGAGTTATGCTCGCTCGCTCCGGTACTTCCCCGCGAAGGCCGGAGTCGCGATCTTTTGACCACTGACACCTAGCCCCCCGAAATCCCATGACTGGCAACGCCTTCGGTTCACGATCGACTCTCAAGACCAGCAGCGGTGACTACACCATCTTCCGGCTGCAGAAACTGGCCGAAGCGGGAATGAAAGGGATCGACACGCTGCCGTTTTCGATGCGTGTCCTGCTCGAAGCCTGTCTGCGAAACGTCGACGGGTTCATTGTCAACGAAGAGCACGTCGCGGAAGTTGCTGCGTGGAACGCTGCCAAGCCGAAGGAAGTCGAAATCCCGTTCATGCCAGGCCGCGTCGTCCTGCAGGACTTCACCGGGGTTCCGGCGGTGGTCGACCTTGCCGCTCTGCGGGAAGCCATGGTCCGCATGGGTGGCGATCCCAAAAAGATCAACCCCCTCGTTCAGTGCGACCTCGTGATCGACCACTCGGTTCAGGTCGACCAGTTCGCCACAGCTGGAGCGTTGCAGGGTAATATCGATATCGAGTTCGAGCGGAACATCGAGCGGTACCAGTTCCTCAAGTGGGGCCAGAAGGCGTTTCAGAACTTCCGCGTTGTGCCTCCCTCCATCGGGATCGTGCATCAGGTCAACCTCGAGTACCTCGCGACGGTCTGCCTCACCAAGAACGGCGTCGCTTACCCTGACTCGCTCGTCGGCACCGACAGCCACACGACGATGATTAACGGACTGGGCGTCGTGGGCTGGGGCGTGGGCGGCATCGAGGCTGAGGCTGTCATGCTCGGCCAGCCGATTTACATGCTGCTGCCTGAGGTCGTCGGCTTCAAGTTGACGGGTGAACTGCCCGAGGGGGCCACCGCCACCGACCTCGTGCTGACGGTCACACAACAGCTGCGTAAGCATGGCGTGGTCGGTAAGTTTGTGGAATTCTACGGTCCTGGCCTGACGGGCATGAGCCTCGCCGACCGGGCGACGATCGCCAACATGGCCCCCGAATACGGGGCGACGATCGGTTTCTTCCCCGTCGATGCCGAGACGTTGCGATATCTGGAGCGGACCGGTCGTTCGAAGGACACCGTCGATCTGGTTGAGCGGTACTACAAGGAACAGGGGATGTTCCGCACGGATGCCTCGCCCGAGCCGCGTTTCAGCAGCAAGCTGGAACTCGACCTCTCGACGATCCAGCCGTCGATGGCTGGACCGAAGCGGCCGCAGGACCGCGTGCTGCTGAAGGACATGAAGACCGCTTGGCACAAGGAGCTGACCACCGCCTTCGCGAAGCCAGCCCCCACTGCTCCGGTCAAGCTCGCGGGCGAGAATGCATCGATCACCGACGGAGCTGTTGTGATCGCCGCGATCACCAGCTGTACGAATACCAGCAACCCCAGCGTCATGGTGGCAGCGGGTCTCGTCGCCCGGAATGCCGTCGCGAAGGGCCTGAAGAGTAAGCCATGGGTGAAGACGAGCCTCGCCCCCGGAAGCCGCGTCGTGACCGATTACCTCGACAAGGCGGGACTGAGCGAGCCACTGAACGCACTCGGTTTCAACACCGTCGGCTATGGCTGCACGACCTGTATCGGGAACAGCGGACCGCTGCCGGAAGCTGTTTCGCACGCCATCACCGAGGGGAACCTCGTTGCAGCTGCCGTGCTGTCGGGGAATCGCAACTTTGAAGGCCGCGTCCAGCCGCAAGTGAAGGCCAACTACCTCGCCAGCCCGCCGCTGGTCGTGGCCTACGCCATCGCCGGAACCACTGACATTGATCTGGCGACCGAGTCACTCGGCACGGGCAAGGATGGCAAGCCGGTCTACCTCAAGGACATCTGGCCATCGCAAAAGGAAATCAGCGACACGATCGCGAACTCGCTGTCCGCGTCGATGTTCACGGACGAATACGGCAAAGCAGCTGAAGGGCCTCCAGAGTGGCAGGCGATCAAGGGCTCGACGGGCGATCTCTACCAGTGGGATCCGAAGAGCAGCTACATCCAGCAGCCTCCGTTCTTCGTCGAAATGCCAGTCGTCCCCGGTCCGATCCACGGCATCAAGGGAGCACGCTGTCTGGTTTCGGTCGGCGACTCGGTCACGACCGACCACATCAGCCCCGCCGGAAATATCAAGAAGGATTCGCCTGCCGGCTTGTTCCTGCGGGAAAGCGGCATCGCTCCCGAGGACTTCAACAGCTACGGAGCCCGCCGCGGTAACGATCGCGTGATGACCCGCGGCACATTCGCCAACATCCGGCTCAAGAACCTGCTGGTGCCCGGCAGCGAAGGGAACGTGACCAAGTACCTGCCCACCGGCGAGAACATGTCGATTTACGACGCCTCGCTGAAGTACAAGGCGACTCACACGCCGCTGGTGGTTCTGGCGGGCAAGGAATACGGAACCGGCTCATCACGCGACTGGGCGGCCAAGGGGACTTACCTGCTCGGCATCCGCTGCGTCATCGCCGAGAGCTTCGAGCGTATCCACCGCTCGAACCTGGTCGGCATGGGCGTCCTGCCACTCCAGTACCGGGAAGGCGAAAGCCGCGA
>QWOR01000309.1 GCA_003669575.1 Planctomycetota bacterium
GGCAACGGCACGACCAGATGAGCGGGCCAGCCGATCGAGCTGACAAACGTGTCTCCCGATTCGTTAAACGTGAAGCCCAGCCCCCCGACCTGTCCACTGCACGGTTCGATCGCTGAGCCATCGGGTTTGATCCGGAAGTTGGTGTCGGGCAGATCGACGGGTTGAGCCATGTGAGGCCCGGTGATCTTCGCGGCACCGAAAGCACGGCCCACATAGATCCAGTCGTCCAGGCCCCACTTGGGATCCCCCATTCGGCGGTCGAGAACTCCTGTCGGGAAACCAGTGAACAGTACCTCCTGCACTTCCGCCTGACCATCTCCATCCCGGTCAGCGAGAAACAGGATGTCCGGAGCACAAACCACGATCAGCCCGCCCCGCGCGGGGCAGAGACCGAAACTTGCAGGGAGTCGATCTGCAAAGACGACCGACTTATCCATCCGCCCATCGCCGTCAGTGTCACTCAACCGCTTAATGGTTCCGTACGTCTCTTTTTTTGCCGCTTCTTCGACATGCTCGGGGACAAAGAACCGACGTACGACCATGTCGAGCTTGCCAGTCTTGTTCAGTTCGTCGATGTCGATCTGGCCATCGACGTTGAAGCCATGCAGCTCACTGACATACAGACGCCCCTGTTCGTCCCAGCAGACTCCAGACGGCTCTCGCACCAGTGGCTCACTGGCGATGATATCGAGCCGGTATCCCTCGGGGATCTTGACGCACTTCGCGCTCTCTTCAGGCGACTTTGGCTGGGGAGCATCGTCGGGTATCGGGATCTGTCCAAAAGTCGAGACAACGCCTCCGATGAGGACAGATAGTGCTGCGATCGCGCGGAACACGGATCTCGATCTCATCAGCGAAGCCCTCAAGTAATCTGAACCATCGAAGCTCAATACATCAACCGTCATTGTTGTGAAATCGGTTGAGCAGGCAAGCCTGCCGCCTGAAAAGGGCACAACGTCGATTGGAGCATTGCGAACTCTCCGGTGGTTCAACGACTTAAGCCGTCAGTAAGTCATCCATGTGCGTTGATGTTTGACCGGCGAGTTGCAACTAGCCATCATGGGCACAGCATTCCGTGCAATCAAAGAGAGGCTCGCAAAGATGATTTTTCACGCAACCGTGACAGCTCGCCCCCGATTTATTTTGGGTGTGTTGGTCGTGGCGTTGGCGTTTCTCACTGGAAGCGTCTATCGGGCACAGCTTCCAGCTGAGGAGCCTGCATCTGATCTGGGAGAGATTGAACGCCTGCCCCCCGTGGAAGTGGCCGATGTGCAGAAGTCATTGATTGTTCAGCGCGGATTCAAGATGGATCTCGTCGCTCACGAGCCCATTGTAAACGATCCCGTCGATGGCTGCTTCGATGAGTTCGGCAACCTCTTTATCGCCGAGATGCGGGGCTACCCTTACTCCGAAGAAGTCCGCAAACAACAACCGCTACCGCTCGGCCGCAAGAACGCCTGTAAGGTCCGCCGTCTGGTCGACGCCGACAAGGACGGCATCTTTGAATCGAGCACGATTTACGCCGAGGACATCAGCTGGGTGTTGAGTGTCTGCTGTTATGATGGTGGCGTTTTCGCAGTCGCTCCGAAGTACTTGTACTACTTTAAGGACACCAACAACGACGGTGTCGCTGATATTCGTCAGGTCGTCGCCAGCGGCTTTGGACGTGACAATGTCCAGGGTCTGGCCAACAACCTGAAGTGGGGGCCGGACGGCCTGATCTACTGTGCGGGAGGAATGGTCGGTGGGGACATCACGATCTTCTCCCCCGAGGGAAAAGAGATCCAGACACTGACAGTGCGAGGCCGAGACCTGCGTTTCGATCCCCGGACTCGTCAATTTGAACTTGTCACCGGTGGACAGCAGTTCGGCCACAGCTTTGACGACTGGGGCCAGCGGTTCATCTGCAATAACAGCAATCACATCCAGCAGGTGATCTGGCCCGCTGATGCCCTCGATCGCCTCGTCGGGATCAATCCTCCGGGGATCACTGCCGAGATTCCCGTCGAAGGCGCAGCTGCCACCGTGTTTCGCAAGAGCCCCGCCGAGCCGTGGCGGATCGTGCGAACTCGCCGCCGGGCGAATGACCCGAACTTCGTGAAGAGTGCCTCGAAGACCGAACTCGTTCCAATCGGCTTCTTCACTTCGGCAACGGGGGTGACCATCTATCGCGGTGATGCCTATCCAGAAGAATTTCGCGGGAACGCATTTATCGGCGATGTCGGTGGCAACCTGATCCATCGCAAGACGATCACGCAGACTGGCCCGGTCGCCGTGGCGAAGCGGGCGGATGAGGGAGTCGAGTTTGTCGCTTCCACGGACACCTGGTTCCGGCCGACGAACTTTATCAATGGACCGGATGGGTGCCTGTATGTGTGTGACATGTATCGCGAGACCATCGAACATCCCTTCTCCATCCCCGAAGACATCAAGTCAAAGCTCGACCTCGAAAGCGGTACCGACCGTGGCCGCATCTATCGGTTGACCCCACCTCAAGGTGCGAAGACCGACTGGGTGCGGCCCGGAACCCTGGGAACCGAGGGGCTGGTTCAACTGCTCAAGTCGACCAATGGCTGGCATCGCGAAACTGCCCAGCGTCTGTTGCTCCAGAAACGAGACCCAGCTGCAATTCCGCTGCTGCATGTGGCTGCTCATGACCTGAGTTCTCCAGTCGGGCAGATGCTCGCCGTGCGAACGCTGGCCGCACTCGAAGCGGTCACTCCGAACGACGTGATTGCCCTGTTGAGCAGTCCCGAGCCGCAGGCCCGCCGCAATGCCGTGCAGCTCGCGGTCACCTTGCTCGCCAAGAATCCGGCCTACTTCTCGCTGCGTGAGCGGCTGTTCGAACATGCCAGCGACCCGTCACTGCTGGTTCGCTTTGAACTGGCTCTGGGCATGTCCCTGCTGAGTGGCCCCGGCGTTCAGGAGTGCTGGGCCACTCTGGCCTCAGGGACGGACCTCGATGCTCATGTTCGTACGGCTCTGTTGGGCTCCGCGAAGGACCGCTCGAAACTGATCGCGACCATGATCGACGCGATTGGACCAGAAGGCGGCGTGCCCCCCTTCCTGGCGGAACTGCTCCGGATTGCGGGGACCCGCGGTGACGATGCCGAAGTGGCCAGCGTGCTGGCGAAGAGCCTGGCACCTCAGCTGAAAGTCTCATCTGACGCCCGGCGTTCGCTGCTGGTTCAGATTGGCCAGGGCCTGCACTCGCGTGGCCGACCTCTCATTGCCGTCGCTGAGGCAAACCCCGAAACGAACGCCAGCCTCGCGGCCTTGTTCGAGTCGGCTGTGAATCAACTGAAAGATCCGGGCAGTTCCTCAACCGCGGTCGCGTTGCTGGCGTTCGCTCCCGTTGAGATCGCAGTACCTACCCTCACCGAACAGATCAAGCCACAGGTCCCGGTCGACCAGCAGAGGGCCGCGATCGCCGCACTGGGCGAGTTGCCCGGCAGTGAAGGCGCACTCTCAGCCCTCGCCAAGTGGAAGGAACTCGGCCCCGATGCCCGGCGCGATGTTGTGGAGATCCTATTGCGGGAGAAACCACGCGTGGAAGCCCTGCTGGCAGCGATCACTGACCAGCAGGTGAAGGTCTCCGAACTTTCCGCAGAGCAGTGGCAACAACTCGTCGGTCATCCCGATGTCGCTGTAAAGGAGAAGGCGGCCGCCCTCCGCGGCGCGGTCTCCGCCGATCGGGAAAAGGTCATCGCCGCATACCGCGAAACCGTGGAAGCGGGTGGCGACTACGAACGTGGCCGTGCGGTCTATAAAAAGATCTGTTCGGTCTGTCACAAGGTCGGCGATGACGGCCACAACGTCGGCCCGGAACTGTTTTCCGTCGCGAACAAGTCGCCCGCGGACCTGCTGGTGGCAATCCTCGATCCCAATCGTGAAGCCCAGCCGAAGTTCGTGAGCTACACGCTCGAAACGACTCAGGGACAGGTCTTCAGCGGTATCCTCGCCGGTGAGTCGACCTCATCCGTGACTCTTCGTCGGGCTGAGGCGAAGGAAGACACCATCGCCCGCGAGTTGATTGAGTCACTGGCTTCGACTGGCGTGTCTCTGATGCCGGTCGGCGTTGAGAAAGACCTGAAGCCGCAAGACATCGCCGATGTCATCACCTTTATCCGCGGCCAGGCGAACGCCAAGAAACCGTAGTCGCCAGACAGTCGGCAATTTCCCGTTGATGTACTACGATTCCGGGTCCCGGAGGAGCCACCGTGAGGGGGCTCCGTGCCCGGGATGCTACTCTCGCTCAGAGCCTCGCCATGCCTGTTTCCACTCCCGCTGATTATCTCGTCGATCTCTTTGGACTCGGTGGCAAAACGGCCATTGTCGTCGGAGGGACTGGAACGCTGGGGGGAGCTTTGGCCGATGCTCTTGCAGGAGCGGGGGCACACATCATCATCACGGGCCGGAATGCCGAGCTTGGTGCCGCAGCTGTCCAACGCATCACGGGTAACGGCGGTAGTGCGGAGTATGTCGCCGCCGATGCCACAAAGAGAGCCGACCTGGAACAATTGGTCGCCCACCTGCGGTCCGCGAACCGTGAGTGCGACATCCTGGTCAATGCGGCGGGGATCAACTCGCCCACTCCCTTCCTTGATATCACCGATGAAGAGTGGGACCGTATTTTCAACGTGAACCTGACTTCAGTCCGCCTCGCCTGCCAGGTCTTTGGCCGCGACATGCAGGAGCGGAAGACCAAAGGCTCGATCATCAACATCGCGTCACTGAGCGCGATCACGCCGCTCTCCCGTGTCTACACATACTCCGCGTCAAAGGCAGCTGTCCTGAATCTGACTCTGAATCTGGCCCGAGAGTGGGCGAAGTGTGGAATTCGCGTCAACGCGATGTCGCCCGGCTTCTTCCCCGCGGAGCAGAATCGCAAGGTGCTGACTCCCGATCGCGTCGAAAACATCATGCGACACACCCCGATGGCTCGTTTCGGGACTCCGGAAGAACTCGCCGGAACGATCTTGCTGGCCGCTTCCAATAAGGCGGGTTCGTTCCTGACCGGTGCCAACCTCGTCATCGACGGCGGCTTCACTTCCATGACAATTTGAGGTAAGACGTGTGAACCGGAATCCCCTGCTTTTCTCCGGTTTGGTAGCTTGATTGTGGAGTTGAATGGCATTTTACGACAGAGGATCGTATCTGAGCTGTCAAGGCACAGGCCTCATAGCCCTGCGCCAATCGCATTGTACATGTTTTCGACAGTTGCTCACAAAAACTCCGCTCGAATGCGGTCTACGTCAAATGGCGTTATCCCTTCACTATATGAAAAGACGGTGTCTGCTACGCTTTCGTGATCAACAAGACTACCGCGACCTTTGATGTGCAGTGAAAACAACGTGTGAAGGTCAGGTTTCGCGAGAGTGGTCAGAGCCCGCAGCATCAAGCTCAGGTTGGAAAGATTGTTCACTGCGTTGTTGCTATACGCCGGGTGGTGCTTGAGAGCGATGTCGGCCCAGATTACTTCCCGGGCCACAATATCGAAAACGGCTGGAATACAAATCTGGGTGTTGGATGCAATGTCGAGTTTTTCTCGCACTGTTCTTGGTTCGTAAATCTCTCCAGAATTTGAATTCCGCCTGGCCATCCATCCAGCAAAGCACTCCGGCAGATCGCAGTACGGCTGACAAGTAAAACTTGAAATCATCATCACGATGTAACGCACACGACGTTCTACGAGTCGCGTCAAGTCCACGTCGATAAATTCGGAAGCCCCTTGCGGTGCGTCAACGATGTCACCGCTATGACAGCCGCCGAAATTTCTCAGGTTGTAGTACGACAAGTGATCCACGTGACGTTGTTCGTGGTCAAACAACAACGCGCTCAAGTCGATATCAGTGCGGCTACCTCCATTCTTCCACCAGATGAAGAATCGCAACACATGAGTAGCCGGAAGTGGTAAGCGACTGCCGCGAGTGATCGTTCTCAGTGCTTTGCCGGCAGATCTCTGAGCCAGGGGAACCATGAATTGCTTCAAATCGACATCTATTCGACACCGTCCCAGTGGGCTCAACTCGGAAAAACGTTCAACGAGTGCGTTTTCACAGATGGTTGCGGCTTTGCTTGTTGTGGCGATGTTCAGTTGTGGCAACCGGCACGGCGTTGCAAACAATTTACCCACGTCGCCTTTGGGGAAGAAGATTCGCAATTCGGGCATGCCACTCCGTTGTCGGAAATGGGCTAACATCTGAAGGAGAACTGGGGTTGAGACACGGCTGGCATGGGCTCGAAATGAGTTTAAGACAGCGTCAGGATCAGGAGAAAGTCGTAGAAGATGATCCAGTCGACGTGCGAAATCTCCCGGTCGCGACTCCAATAGCTGAAGTACTCCACTGGCATCTCGGGATGAGAATTTGTTCTCTACCTGGCTGTTGAATGTCACTACTTTGTCATCATTGCGAAGAGAGCGAAATGCAGCGTATGTTTTCGGGAAAGCATCAGAGTAGTCACCCGGATGCAGCCGTTCGCCGAGTCGAATCCAGCGTGGTTTCCATCGCGACATATCCTCGAGAGGATCACCAGTGCGTTCAAGCCATACGAGCATTTTACGTCGTAGTGCTCGTTTGAATTTGCCGAATTTCACTGGTTCGGCCAGAGATACATCACCACCCGATAGTGCTACCGCTACCCTTAGTACATCGGTGGCAGTTTTGATCCTCTCGTCGAGGATGTTCACAGCCACTGGTGCGTGAGTCAATAAGGCCGCTCCAAGCACGGCAAGGTTTTCTTTGGAAGGAGTCTCGGTTGGCACGAGTCTTACAATCTCATCGCGGTACTGCGAGACAAACCAGACGAGGTCCTCCTTATCCTGAGGCGACAGTGAAGTCTTTGCTCCCGCGAGTTTCGTGAATATTTTCTCGAAGTCGACTCGATCTCCGAGGTCGATTACACGTAGTTCCGTCGATTCTTCCAAGGACGGACGTTTCGATCTTGCGAACAGCGGAAGCTTGTTCGTGATGTAATGCCTGATTGCATTCAGGTAGAGGCGATATTCCCGCATGTCGCGAACTTGATCGGGGAAGTCCGGATACATCGGATTGAAGGAGCGATGTGCCCCAACAAGCTGTTGCAAATCCTTGATCAAACTGCGGTAGAAAACAGCTAAGGTATCATCGTCGAGTGTTCGAACTCTATCCATCAGCGTTGACGACATCACGAAGCCAAGCGACTCCAGATTCTTCTGCATTACGGCTATTTTTGTATCCGGCTGGGTTGCACACCCCGCCTTGAGCATCACTTTACGTCGGCGGCGAAGATAAATCGCATTCATCACTCGATCCTAAAAAACCTGCGTTCGTCAGCCGAAGCTGACAAACGCAGGGCGTGGAGAGCGAGGACTCTAGATCAAGAGTAGAAGGAAGAATCCTCATAGCCACACCGTATTCTGTACATGTAAATGGTAGCATGGCAATGGATCGAAGAAATCGAGCGACTACATTTCAAGTAATGCTCCACGTAACAGCGGCTGAAACATGGAGATTTGCGAGTGACATCAATGGTCTGCCCGGCCAGTAAGAGACTGGAGCCGTGTTTAACTTTGACTCAACTTGACTGTTAGATCACTCCTAGATCACTCCGAGAATCATGAGTGGCAGGTCGGTCCGAACTTCCATTGCTCATTCGGTTTGCGTAGGCTGCGTGGACTGTTCGAGAAGCTTGTGACACGGAATGTCGCCTGAGCGGCAACTTTTGATCGCACTTCTTGAATTCGGACCTGCGTTTCGGAATCCCGTCATGACGACCCCTGAATCGGTTTCGCCTCTGAGCCCTCCCGCAGTTGCGGCGACTTCTTCGAAATTTGACAAGGCTGTTGCGCCGAAACCGGTACACGTCGACACCGCTCGCGACCACTTTGAGTCGATCCTGTTCGCCCTCGTACTGGCGTTGCTCTTTCGCACGTTTGAAGCAGAGGCGTTTGTCATCCCGACCGGTTCGATGGCTCCGACGCTCTACGGACGGCACAAGGAATCGACCTGCGTTCACTGCGGACACCGGATCACTATCGGAGCGAGCGATGAACTCAATGCGGAATCGGGATTGCTCTATGAAAACGCCCGCATTGAATCCGCGATCTGCCCCAACTGCCGCGGCGTGACCGAGGTCCGCGACGCACTCGCATTCAATGGGGACCGGATCCTTGTCAATAAGTATCCGTATGAACTGGGCGATCCCTCGCGCTGGGATGTCTTTGTTTTCAAGTATCCTGAAGAGCCGCATATCAACTACATCAAACGGCTCGTGGGGTTGCCGGGCGAAACGATCCGCGTTCGGCAGGGAAATCTGTACCTGTGGGATGGCAAGGAGGAAAAAATCCTCCGCAAGGATGATGTCAACAAGCAGAAGGTTCTGCAGATTCCCGTTTACGATGACCGCTTTGCCCCAGAGCAACTGCTTAAGACGGGTTGGCCCGAACGCTGGGCGGCCGTTAAGAAAACCGATGGAAAAGACGGTGTCGCCGGTTGGGTCTCCGAGGAATCGACCTGGACCCAGGACACCAAACAACGCCTCTTCGAGGTCAAGGGGGCTCAGGTCCCCGGGCTCAACTGGATTCGCTACCGCAACTACACCCCGAACCTGGCCGAATGGCAGCTGGCCGAACAAGGGGAGAAGCAGTCACCGGTCCCTCGCCTTGTGACGGACTTCTGCGGATACAACACCTACTCCGGATCGGGACGCGAACACATCGAAGCTCTGGCCGTTGAAGAAATCGACACCGGAGAATTTTGGGTGGGCGATCTGACTCTCAGCTGCCAGCTCAACATTGCGACGATCGGCGAGTCACCTCAGGTGGTGCTGGAACTCATCGAGGGAGAATTCGCCTATCAGTGCCGGATCGACTGCAAAACGGCCACAGCTGTACTCTTCAAGATCACACCCGATCGCGAAATGGAACTAGCATCGGCTGCGTGCGGGATCTACGGCCCGGGGAGCTACCAACTGCGGTTTGCGAACGTAGACGACCGCTTGGTTCTGTGGATCGATGACCAGATGGTTGAATTCGGGCAGGCTGCGGTTCTCAATCAGCCAAACGCGCTGTCGATCCCGCTTCCAACCACTCAGGACCTGACGCCAGCGGGAATTGCGGCTCAGGGAATCGACGCGACCGTATCTCAGTTGTTGATCGAGCGGGACATCTATTACCGGGCGGATTTGACGGAACACGATTTCCGGAGAAACGATCAGGGGCGGTTCCGCCGCGATCTGGCAAGGTATCTCGATCGGCCGGATGAATGGAGTCGTCGCTATCTGCAGGAAGCAGAGATGGACTCCGTCGAAATCAAAGTCACGGAAGACGGGTATCTGGCCCTGGGCGATAACAGTCCCCGCAGCCGCGACAGCCGCCTCTGGTCTCCGGCTTTGCAGAGTGTGCCTCGCAAGTTTCTGGTGGGCAAAGCGTTCTACATCTACTGGCCGCACGGCGTTCCCTTCATGAATAACGGGCGGGGCTACACAATCGCGAAGCACCGCGACACACGCGGTCGTGTGGTCGAGGACTACCCCAAGTACACCGCCCCGTTTTATCCTCAGATCGACCGGATGAAGCGCATTCGCTAGTCACTCACATCGCGGGTCACGCGTCATTTTCTGTTTGACTTGCCGCATCGACCTGCGGATAGTGTGTTCGTCCGTTGTCAGAAGTTCTCTTCGAGAAAACAGTGGCTCGCAAACTGATCATCGATGCTGACCCCGGAATCGGGGACGCGCTGGCAGTGGTGCTGGCAGCCTGCAATCCCGAGATCGATCTCCTGGCGGTGACAGCCGCTGCGGGGAGCGTTTCCGGGGAGCAGGCAACCCGCAACCTCTTGGCGCTGATATCGCTGCTCGATCCGCCGCGCTGGCCCCGTTTTGGTGTCTCCGAGGGATCAATCGCGACTTGGTCTTCCATCGACCTGCCGTCACCGGTCGCGTTTCATGGACCACACGGGATGGGTGACTTTCCCGTCCTGGATGTCAAGCTGCACCAGAAGCACGATGCTGCCAAGTTGATGATTGATCTGGTGCGAAGTCATCCGCACGAAGTGACTCTGCTCACGCTGGGACCGCTGACGAATGTGTTTCGTGCCAGCGAGATTTACCCGTCGTTTCTGTCAGAGCTGCAGTCGCTGGTCTGTCAGGGCGGTGCCTACTCCAGTTCCGGGGATGTGACCCCGACCGCGGAGTTCAACATCCACGCCGATCCCGAAGCCGCTCGGCACGTTCTGCGTCAGCCCTGCACCAAGACGCTGGTGCCACTCGATGTCACACGGAACGTGGTACTGACGTTCGATCAGTATCAGCGACTGAATGCTGGGCCAGAAACGCGGTTTGGACAGATTCTGTCCTGGACGATTCCCTACGCCCTCCGAGCTGCGCGTCAACATCTGGGAATGGAGGGGATCTCCTTGCCGGAGTTCGTCGCTCTGGCGTCAGTGACTCACCCACAGCTGTTTGAGCGGGAGTCGGGGGCCGTTGATGTCGAGCTTCATGGCGAGCTGACCCGGGGCATGACGGTATTTGATCGCCGAGGCATCGCCAGCTGGCAGCAGAATATCGATGTGCTGACTCGTTGCGACTCTCAAGGCGTCATCGACCAGTTCTGTCGCCTCGTCCAATATCTGCTGAAGGGCTAAATAACGGCGGCGGCGACAGAGTCATCTCCGTCACCGCCGCTGGCCCACAATCTTCCGCACCGCAACTTGAGGAGGTCTCTCGTGGAGACCATCAGTTCGGCGCGGAACATCGCGTCTACGTAATTATTCGAGATCAGGTAGACCGTTGTCATGACCTGCATAGGTCATTAATCGAGTTTTTTAGAAAAAAACGGCGTCGGGGTTCCTCACTATTTTCTCGCATTGAAACGCCGTCCATTCAGCCAGAGATGTGCACTGAAGTGGCATCTCGACGTGCGTGCTTGATCTAGCCAGAACCTCACGGGGAATTGCGTAAGACGGAGAGAAGCACCAGTTCGAAGAGCGTCTCTCGCTCACCACTCCAGTTTGATGACTTCGCCCGATTGCAGAGCAATCAGAACCCAGTCGCCGAGTGGGTCGCAGGCAATGTCAACCACACCCGTCGGAGTTCCGCTGGACCAGATGAGATCCCCATCCGAATCGAGCCAATAGATAAACTGTTCGACGGTCGTCGCAATCAGTCGATAGGGCTCGTAGCTGGCGGAGATCCGATCAACGGTCCCTTCCAGGACATACGCTCCCAGACTGCGACCGTCCCCGTCAAAGGCCTGCACGCCGTGGCTGAAGTTCGCCAGATAGATAATGTCGCCAGCGCCGGTCACGCTCATCGAACCGACGTTGGACCAGACACGTTCCTGCCACAGCTGGGCCCCCACCAGATTATGACAGCAGAGAAGCCCATTCTCCGCAGCTCCAAACAGCACCGGTTCCGCCCCGCAGAACTTCACATATTGCAGGGGACGGACCGTTTCAAAGCGGGCGATCTTACGTTTTCGCTCATTCAGTACGACGTTTGTTGCGTCGGAGTGAGTAGCAATGACATGGTGCCCAAACGGCGATGTCGCCAAGCACAAAATGTCGTCGTGGGATTCAAACTCCCAATCGACTTGCAGATTCCGATCGAACCGAACAACAGTCTTGTCGGAATCGATTCCGTATCCCCACTGCCCGTCTTCGCTCCAGGCCAGTTGGGTCAGAGGCGATCTGGGATGAGTGACAGCGACGATCTTGCCAGCACGCGACAGACGATACAGCGTCGATGATGCGTCACAAACAAACACATCGCCCGACTCACGCGACAATGCCATGGAGACTACAGCATCATCTCCATAGAACGCCCATTTCAACTCGGGTGGCCGTCCCTGTCCTTCGCGAAGCCAGCTCGTATCGAAGGACGGGGTGTGGTCACTCATCGCTGGGAGTACTCGACCTTTTTGAGCTGCTCGACCGCTGTACGGACATCTGCATCCGCGACGGGATCGACTTCGCCGATCATGTGCGGAGCTGCCTCTTCGGCCGGGATCTCAATATCCGGCTTCACGCCGATCTTACCGAGCGTCTCGCCGTTCGGGGAGTAGAACTTGGCGGTCGTCATCTTAATTCCACACCCATATCCCAGATCATTGTCGTAGATGCTCTGGACAGACCACTTGCCGTAGGAGCGACGACCCACGATTTTGGCCCGATGATGATCGCGGAAGGCACCGGCCACGATCTCGCTGGCGCTGGCACTGTTTTCATCGATCAGAAGCACCAGGGGAAGGTTCCAGGTGCCTGGCTCGTGAGCCGTATGAGTCTGGTTCTGGTTCTGTTCGCGACCACGCGTCGAGACCAGAACCCCATCCGAGATAAACCGGTCGAGCAGATCGACTGCTGTGGTCAACAATCCGCCTGGATTCTGACGAACATCGAGGATCAGCGACTGCATCCCCTGCTCTTTGAGTTTCTTCAGAGCCATGTCCAGTTCCAGGACGGTGCTCTTCTGAAACCCCGTCAGCTGGATGTAACCAATGCCATTGGTAGAGTCGATAATCTTCGCGACTGGGATGCTGCGAACGGTCACTTCGCGACGGATGCACTTGGCGTCGATCTTTCCCACGCCGGCCCGTTCCACGGTCAGGATCACTTCCGAGCCCGGCTGACCGGTCACCAGATTTGCAGCTTCGTCAGTGGTCATGACGCGACAATCGTGATTGTCGATGCCAATCAGTAGGTCACCCGACTTGAGACCACCTTCCTGGGCGGGGCTTTCCGGCAGAACCTGGCGGAGCTTCATGCCCTTGCCCAGATCCGCTTCCATGACGATGCCGACGCCCACGAACTGACCATCGATGTTGTTGAACATGTCACGCAGTCGACCGGGCGTCATCACGGTGCTGTAATCATCAAGGCAGTTGCAGGCGCCGAAGACGTACTCCATGCACACCGGACCGGGGTCCAGCCCCACGCGTTCCATCGACAGCTGACAGATCTCGCGGATCAGAGCTGTCGCCTCATATTCGCCGCGGACGTGTTTGTTCCAATAGCGAGTCCGCAACTCCTTGCGAAGCACCTTCAGGCGTTCCACATCGGCCCCGAAGAGATTGTTTTCCAGGAACTTCTCATTCCCTAAGGCGAGCCACAGACTCTCCGTGCCGTGGGCGACGATTGATGTCGTGTCGAGCGGTTCGACATAGTGAGCCTGGATCATCTGATGAACAGAGCTAAACAGCTGGAGTCCGTTCTCAAGTGGCAGTGTCCGGAGCGTCTGGCGGAACGAAACGTCGTCATAGCGACGCTCGATGGAGAACTGGAATTGCGAGCGGCGCAGGCCGTAGGTGAGGTTGGCGTTATCGGGCCACTTCTTGAGTGCCGTTTTGTAGAGATCGATGGCGTCACTCCAGTGACGCTCCTGCTCCAGCCGGACTCCACTGCCAACTGCGGTTTCCGGGTCACGAACATTCGCTGGAAGTTCGCCGCCGCGAACCGACTGGGCCAGGAATCCAGCAACAACCAGCCAGACCCCGATGTTTGTCATGAATCTCTTCATCGCCGTCCCCTCGCATGTTCACCGCCGTTGTCCAACGAGCCCCCTCGGGACTGATAGATCTGGCAGGCGTCAGTGTTCAGGACCGGACATGGCTTTGAAAAAGTCATTCGTCTGACCTGGTTCATGGACGCCGTCGATCTGAGACGACGGTGTTGAGGTTTTGCCTCAAGAAGTCCTTGTGCATGTTGCACACGCACATCACTCCTGCGAACTTAGGCCACGATGCCCGCAAACAGCTGCATCTTCAAGACTGAGTCTTCAATGAATCTTAAGAATGCAGCTCGGGATTAGTCACTCGGTCCGGCTGGAACAATCGTAAGCGACTCTGAGGCTTTTGACAGTCGTAACGGATATCAGGGCAGCAAGACGTTAGTTTTCCGGTCTTAACGATTCACCAGCCCAAAACTGTCTGCATGCACTCAAACTGGATCTGTCCTGTTCGCGCTTTCGCCCGCGATCAGAGAAAAGTAC
>QWOR01000253.1 GCA_003669575.1 Planctomycetota bacterium
GGACGAGCATCTCGGGCCCTTGCGAGAAGAACTGGGACTCGACCACAACGGCATGATGGCTCTGGGCCGGGTGAATCCCTCGGATCACAACGAGACGTTCTGTATGACCGTGCTGGCCTTCAACTGCAGCCGCCGGGCGAATGCGGTGTCGAACCTGCACGGGGTCGTCAGCCGCCGGATGTGGCGCTGCCTGTGGCCGTGGCGGAAGGAAGAAGAAGTCCCAATCGGCCACATCACCAACGGCGTTCACGTCAGCACGTGGCTCGCTCCGCAGATGCGATTCCTGTACGACCGCGTTCTGCCTCTCGACTGGTATCTGAAATCGGGAGAACCCGAGGTCTGGCAGGGGATCGCCGATATCACGGATGGGGAGTTGTGGGAGACACACGAGTCTCTCAAGAATCGCCTGATCGGCTACGCCCGTTACCGCCTGACCCGCCAGGCGGAACGCCACAAGGTCAGCGATGCCGACATGGAGCGGATCCAGACGATCCTCGATCCGCAGGCCCTGCTGATCGGTTTCGCCCGTCGATTTGCTCCGTACAAGCGGGCCGACCTGATCATGCGAGACCTCGACCTGCTGGCGGAGATCATCAACAACGCTGATCGACCCGTGCAGTTCATCTTCGCCGGGAAAGCTCACCCGGCCGACGAACCGGGCAAGCATATCCTGCAGCGGATCCATAAGATCGCTCACGAAGACCGGTTCCTGGGGCGGATCGTCTTCCTCGAAGACTACGACATTAATCTGGCCCGGCATCTGGTTCAGGGGGTCGATGTGTGGCTCAACAACCCGCGTCGTCCACTGGAAGCGTCGGGCACCAGCGGCCAGAAGGTCGTGCTCAACGGTGGCTTGAACTTGTCGATCTCTGACGGCTGGTGGGCCGAAGCCTATGACGGTCGTAATGGTTTCACGATCGGTAATGGACTGATACATGCCGACCAGGGAATCCAGGATACCCGCGATGGAGACGATCTCCTGCAGGTCATCCAGAAGGAAGTCATTCCGCTCTACTACGAGCGTGATGACGATGGGCTGCCCCACGACTGGATCAAACGCATGAAGCGTTCCATGAAAACGCTCGGCTGGCGATTCAATGCTGACCGGATGGTGATGGACTACGTCTCCAAGACGTACATCCCCGCATCAGGCAGTACGTCCAGTGCTCTCCCATTCGTGCCATAAATTTTCGGCTCACCTGCGACACGCTTAAAGGCTCAGTGGTGTTGACCGCTGGGCCTTTGGGCTTGGTGGCCCTCCCCTTCAGATGTGCCCGAGAGACGAGGCGTCTACAATGATCGGCAGCGAAATCCCAAGGATGCCCCGATGACCCAAAGCGATACTTCGATCCAAGTCCGCGTCCGCGACGTGACCAAGACATTTGTGCGAGGCAGCGAAAAGCTGCAAGTGCTGGACCATCTGAGCGTCGACATCCCCGAGGGGCAGTTTCTCGGCTTGATGGGGCCCAGCGGATCTGGGAAGACGACGCTGCTGAACCTGATCGCCGGCCTCGATTCTCCTGACTCGGGCAGTATCGAAATCGCCGGAGCTGAGATCTCAAAGATGTCGGAAAGCGAGCTGGCAACCTGGCGAACTCGCAATATCGGATTTGTGTTTCAGTTTTATCATCTATTGCCAGTCCTTTCGGCCTTCGACAATGTGGAACTGCCCCTTCTGCTGCTGCCCATGTCCGCAGCACAGAGACGGCAACAGGTCATGACCGCTCTGCATGTCGTCGGGCTGGACGATCGCATGCATCACCGTCCGGGCCAGCTCTCCGGTGGACAGCAGCAAAGAGTGGGCATCGCCCGGGCGATCGTCACCGACCCGGCTGTGATTGTTGCGGACGAACCGACGGGTGATCTCGACGCAAAGTCGGCGAGTGAAATTCTCGACTTGCTGGTGGAACTGAAGTCGTCGCTGAATAAAACGATCATCATGGTGACACACGACCCGCGAGCCGCACAGAGAACCGACTCGGTGCTGTTCCTCGATAAAGGTCGACTGGTGAATGAGATGCCCGCGTTCTCGTCGAAGTGATCTGACAGTCTCGCCTCATTGCATCCGCCTCACCATCTCCTCCCTCGAAGAGTCCTCCCATGAAATACCTTGGACTGGTCCTGAGAAACCTGGCCAGGAACGTCCTGCGAACATCGCTGACGGGACTCGGAACGATGATCCTGGTCTTTGTCGTCACGCTGGTCTGGTCGGTGCTGGCCTTTCTCGATCAGGCGACTCAGTCCCGTTCGGAGAAGATCAAGGCCCTGGTGACGGAACGCTGGACGATCCCCAGCCGCATGCCGTTCTCCTATGTCAATCTGCTCAAGGACGGTGCCGCCCGCGAGCCAGGAGATATCAAGCCGATCGACATGATGAGTTGGACGTTCTATGGGGGCACTACTGATCCCAAGGGGCAAGACCCGAACAAATTCCTCTTCGCCATCGGAATGCAGCCGGAGAAGATTCCGACCATGCTCGATGACCTCGATCAGGGTTCCTTGTCCGCAGATGACTTTGCCCTGCTGATGGAGGGGGTCGAGAAGCTCAAAAAGACGCGGAACGGGATCATCCTCGGGAAGGACCGACTCAAGTCGCAAGAGAAGAAAATCGGCGACCTGATCAAAATCACCAGCGTGAATTACCGCGGGATTGATCTGGAATTCGAGATCGTGGGCACTTTCCCGCCGGGGCGGTATGACTCCAGTTCGATCTTCCGGATTGACTACTTCAATGCAGCCATGGACTCCTACCCCAAGACCCACGGCGGGGAGGCACATCCGAGTGCTGAGCGATCACTCAATCTGGTCTGGTTGCTGGTCCCCGACACCGCTTCGTTCAACAAGGTCGCTGACCAGATCACCAAATCACCACTCTTCAGCAATCCATCCGTGAAGGTCGAAACCAGTTCCTCCAGCATCGCGGTCTTTCTCGAAGCCTATCGCGATCTGCTGTGGGGAGCCCGCTGGATTCTGTCGCCATCAATCCTGCTGACACTGTCGCTGATCATCGCCAATGCGATCGCGATCAGTGTGCGCGAGCGTGAGACAGAATTCGCTGTCATGAAGGTCCTTGGGTTCCGGCCCAATCAGCTGTTGATCCTGGTCATTCTCGAGGCGTTGATCGTCGGAGTGACCGCGGGGTTCCTCAGCAGCGGCGGGACCTACTTCCTGGTCAACGACGTGGCGGGCGGCATTCCCTTCCCGATCGCATTCTTCAGCAAGTTCATGATTCCCCAGGGAGCCCTGTGGTGGGGACCGGTCGTGGGTGGACTGACGGCGCTCGCCGGGAGCCTGGCCCCTGCCCTTTCCGCTCGCAGCGTCCGCGTGGCGAATGTGTTCTCGAAGGTCAATGGTTAGAATCGAGCGGACCGCCCACCGGAGGCCAGGGATTCATCGAGGAGTCACCGTCATGTCGTTTCGGTCGCACGTTTCTCGTTACGTACTTCGAACCATCTGCCTGATGTCGCTGGCTCTTGTCGGCGGAAACCTCCCCGCAGAGGATCTCTGCCCGGAGGAGAAAGCGGCAGGCTTTGTATCGATCTTCGATGGCAAGACATTCACCGGCTGGACTGGTGCAACCGATGGCTATGAGATCGTCGATGGCACGATCCGCTGTATTCCGGGACAGGGTGGTAACCTGCTGACCCAGAAGGAGTACGCTGACTTCATCCTCCGCGTGGAGTTCAAACTTTCCGCGGGAGGAAACAACGGCATCGGTATTCGTGCCCCCGAGAAAGGTCATGTCGCGACCGAAGGCATCGAGATCCAGATCCTCGACAACACCGCCGAGAAGTACAACACGATTGCTCCCTACCAGTTCCATGGGTCCGTCTACGGGTTGATTCCGTCGAAGCGGGAGCACACTCCCAAGGTCAACGAGTGGAACCAGCAGGAGGTCGAGTGCATTGACCGCAAGATCGCCGTTCGACTCAACGGAAAAGTCATTGTCGAGGGTGATCTGGACGAGGCACTGAAGAATGGAGCGATGGACGGTCGTGAGCATCCCGGAGCCAAACGAACCGCTGGCCGGGTGGGCCTCCTGGGACACGACGATCCCGTCCAGTTTCGCCATATTCGCATTCGAGAAATCACAGATGGTCAAAAATAATCAGCAGCGATAGCAGCCCCAAGATGACTGCTTTCAGAAAATGGCTGTCCGTGGCGGACAAAAGATCGCTAGAATTCGGGTACACAGCTGGCCAGCTGTGCCCCGCCTGGAGCTCCCCCCGCCATCATGAAGCTCGCGATCCTCTCCTGCGAAGAATCTAACTACAGTACAACCCGCCTGGTCACAGCCGCTCAGCAGCGTGGTCATGACGTGAAGGTCATCGACACATTGCGTCTGACAATCGACCTGCAGCAGGGGTCCCCCGACCTCTACTACTCGGGTAGTCCGCTCGAAAGCTTTGACGCCATCCTGCCGCGAATCGGCACTAGCATCTCGTTCTACGGCATTGCGGTCGTACGTCAGCTGGAACAGATGGGTGTCTATTGTGCCAACTCCGCCAACGGGATCCAGAACTCCCGTGACAAGCTGCGGTCGTTGCAGATTCTCAGTCGCTCTGAGCATGAGATCGGCATTCCGCAGACCACGTTCGTCCGCGACCGATCGGATGCACTGGCGGCAATTGATCGCGTGGGAGGCGTACCCGTCGTCATCAAGCTGATCGAGGGAACGCAAGGCATCGGCGTCATCCTGGCCGAACGCAGCGAAACAGCCCTTGCGATTATCGAGGCCCTCCAATGGGTCCGGCAGAACGTCCTGATCCAGAAATTCGTGGAAGAGAGCCGGGGGCGTGACATCCGGGCCTTTGTCGTTGGAGACAGAGTCGTCGCCGCCATGCGACGGACCGCTTCCGGAAGTGAGTTCCGCAGTAACGTTCACCGCGGAGGCGTGGCGGAAGCCATCACCCTCGATGCCAAATACACTGAGACTGCGATTCGAGCGGCCCAGATCATGGGTCTCCGCATCGCCGGTGTCGACATGCTTGAGGGGAAAGACGGACCACTGGTGATGGAGGTCAACTCGTCACCCGGACTTGAAGGGATTGAGCGGGCAACCGGACTGGATATCGCGGGCTCAATCATCGATTTCATCGCCAGCAACGTCCGCTTCCCGGATGTTGATATCCGCCAGCGGCTGACGCTCTCGAAAGGGTACGGCGTTGCCGACCTCATCATTCGCGAGGGGTCTCCCTACATCGGAAAGTCGATCGCCGAGTCCCAGCTGCGCGAGCTGGACATCAATATCCTGACTCTGAAACGTGGCGATGATGTCATTGCAAATCCTCAATCCACACGCATTCTGCAGATCGGCGACTCCTTGTTGTGCTTCGGAAAACTGGAAGCCATGCGGGGACTGCTCGCGGATCGTGTAGTACGCAGACACTCCCGGCGAAGAGAAGCGCAAGTCTCGCGGCCATTGACCCCCACTTCGGAGCAGCATACGTGACGACTCCACGGCCCAAACGGCCGATTGAACTCTGGGACCAAGAGAAAATAGCCCCCGGTGAATCTCGCGACATTGAACTCAAGATGGGGGAAAGCTACAGCGGGATGACGCATTCGATCCCGATCCATGTCCGCCGGGGCCACGAACCTGGCCCCACTGTTTTCGTGACAGCTGCAGTGCACGGCAACGAACTGAATGGGACCGGGACGATCCGAAATCTGATTCGTGATCCCCAGATTCAGCTGCGGAAGGGTTCACTGATTCTGATTCCGGTCGTGAACATACTCGGTTTTGACCGTCACTCGCGGTATCTGCCCGATCGCCGTGATCTCAACCGCTGCTTTCCGGGCTCGCGCGGTGGCAGCATGGCCAAGCGACTGGCACAACGTATTTTTGACGAAATCGTCAACCGCTGCGATTACGGGATCGACCTGCACACGGCAGCGATCCGGCGAACGAACTTCCCGGTCGTCTGCGCCGACACTTCGCATCCCGACGTGAAGGATCTTGCGCTCGCAATCGGCACGAAGTACATCTCGCGCGGCAAAGGACCACACGGGGCATTGCGGAGAGAAGCCTGTGCGGTGGGATGCCCGACTGTGATCATCGAGGGTGGCGAAACCTGGAAGGTCCAGTTCAACGTCGTGAAGGTCTTTGAACGCGGCATCCACAACGCGCTGATCCACCTGGGGATGATTGACGGGGAGGCCAGCTATCACGACTCGCAGACAATCATCATGAAGTCGCGCTGGGTCCGAGCAGAGCGGGGAGGCTTCCTGGAGTTCCATGTTTCCCCGGGTGATACCGTCACCGTGGGGCAAAAGCTCGTGACCATTGCCAATCTGCTGGGACGCGAAGAACTCATCCTGACATCCACAATGGACGCTGTCGTCCTCGGCATGACAACTTTGCCAGCAACAACGCCCGGCGAAGCGATCGTGCATCTCGGGGATCTGAACACCGCTGTGACGCTGGAGCGTAAACGGAGCTAGAGTCCGCGACCAGTCCTTACAACCCGATGACTAAAAGTTTGGTGAAGCGGGACGAGGATTACCTGTCCCCTTCTTACTGGGAGCCGCTTTGGCCGGTACCTGGAGCGTGGGGCCAAGCTGAGGGACCTGAACCCCGACACCCGATCCCCCGGGGCCAGCCAAGGCCGCAGCGCATGTTTCGTTGAGCGCAAATGACTGCGGCACAATCTCTGAGAGATTCGCGGGCGGATCTGGCATCACCGTACTGTTCTCACCGAAGATGGACAGCAGTTCGTGCCCGGAGCCCCAGGTATTCACCCAGTCACGGGCAAAGTCCTGCGTAGCTGCGGCTGTGGGCGAGCTCAGGAACTTCGTCATCCCACTGGCATACGCATTCTCAAGGCCCCACCACTGGAGTGCAGCTGCCTCGCCCTCCAGTTGAACAACGGCTCCTCCCCGGAAAACCGATTCACGGGCGAACAGACTCGACGCCCCGCTGGCAGCCATCGGAAGGACATGAAACACCGACCTGGCTCCCGAGAGAGTGGAACGGTTCACCGAGACGACTGAACCATTTGCTGCGATATCGACCGTTACAGCGTCACCGGCTCCGGACGACAAAGCGGAACCTCGAATGTCAATCAGTGTTTCGGCAGCTCCCACGCGTACCAGCGACCCCGGACCGACGACCAGACTCTTCTCGATCAACAGTTGGGGGGGAGCATGTCCCTCGGATGCTGCCGTATCCAGCAGTGGCAACGAGGGATCGCTTCCCTCGACGCGGCAGTTCCGCACAGCGACCAACCCGCCCGACATCTTGAGGAAGCGCTCCGGATACGACCGCACTTTGCTCGCTTGAAGCAGGAACGACCCGTTCGTCAACGTCAGCTGCCCATCCTCAACCGCAAACCATGCAGCTGGACGATCTCCATCAGGATTGTTCCCCGGCTGCAGCTTGAGAGCTGCACCTTCGGTCTGCTTAAACACAATCTGGACGCGTTTCTGACGGACCACAAACGGATCGATGGATCGCAACCCAAATCCGAACGCAACGACGGTCGAACCATCGGGGCATTGATCACTGTTGATGAATTTCCCCAGCGCGGCCTTTTTGAGGTCATACTCCACGGTTGCTCCTGGATCGGGCGACTCCAGCGTCGTAGGTATCGTCGCGCTCTGACCAAATGCCACGACATTGGCCAGCACGCCGTTGGGAGGACTCGGCAGTTCGGCCCATTTCGGCCCCGCTTCGCCGAGCTCTGCACGAATCCCAGAGAGCCCGTGTTGAACATCATCACCAGTGGCAAGCACGCCTTGACTGGCAATCGACTGCAGATCCGCCCCTACGGGAAGCAATGTTCCAGTGGGGCTCGCTTGCCTCCAGAACGCCCGCCAGGCCTCTTCATCCCGGACATCAACCGGTCCAGTCCCATCCGCAAAACTGAGCTGAGCCCAATGAGGCCAACCGACAAAGCAACTCTTCTCAGCAGCCCACTTGACCGACGCGGCCCGCGGTCGATCCAGCGATTCCGCGGATGCTGGCCAACCGGTGAACGACACGCCAATCGCATCGGCCGAATGCCCGGGAAGGTAAGCGAGAATAGACGCCACCAGACTGAGATCCAACTGCGGAAGATGGGGCCCCTGATGCTGGCAGGCGATGGCAGCCTGCCCCGAGAGACACGCGGAAGAAACGAGAGTCACCAGCCGTGAATCGCTCTTCGCATCGCTGGAATCAAGCTGAATCGTACTGGCGTTCCCAGCCACAAACAGCGACTGACCGGCCACCAGCGAGGTATTGGGGCCCTTCAATGTCACGGAGTGACAACTCCCCAAGCCTCGTACGACCGAGTTCTCCAGCAGAATCCGCCCCCCCTGCTCCGCGACGATCAACCCGGATCCTTGCGGTGCCAGATGGGTGAAGGAAGAACGACGGGCAATCAATGTCGCCGCCCCCAATTGAATCGCGGGAGCGGGGTGATCGGGCAGCACCACCAGGTGCAGACCATCCATCATCAAAATCCCGCCAGAGAGCTGTATGGGTAAATCAGCCGATCGCAAGATGAGAACAGGAGCCACGCCTTCCGCTGCCCGGAAGGTCCAGTTTTGAGCACCCTGGAGTTCAAACGCTGCGATTTCGTGTGGGCCCTCATCCGCAAACTCAAAGACGACATTTCCGGAGAGATCGGCCTTCGCAAGAGCCAGATCGCGAAACTCCCCTTCTCGGGGTGAGCCCCGCCGAATGACACGCGGTTTGACGGTCATGTATCTTCCACGAGACTGCCAGACCCACCTGGGAACCTGAGCTGTTCCGTCTTCGGTAAAGGGAACTGTTCCCCCGAACGGGCTGCGATCGACCTCGAGCCCGGCCAACGGCGCGATACTCGTACTGGGTACGGAGTTCGACTGGTCGCTTCCCGGGGAAGGTGTCGCCACCACGGTGGGCGCTGCGGAAGTGGCTGCTGGCGCATCGGGAGTCGGCTTGGACTCCACCACTGGACTGGGCGTCAGGACGGAATTCTTCTCGCGATTCCCGTAGGGGTTGACCACGCCAGAGTCATCGGACGGAGCTCCCCCCAGGCGATTCAATAGAAAGAATCCCCCATAGAGAGCCGCTGCGATCACGATTCCCAGCACCCCCAACTTAATGAGGTTCGGGTTCACGGCTCGGGTGGGTCGGTCAGCCGGCGCTGGCTTGTCGATTCGAGATGGCAGGACACGTTCCGTTTTCGAGCGTTTTCCAACGTCCGTTTCGGGTGGTGCTGTCACGCGGGCAGACCGCGCCGGGAGGTTCTCCCGGCTCAAGGTGGTTTTCCCCTTCTGCGGGAGGCCGCTTTTTCGAGCAGGGGATGGCAGCCCATCCGAATCGTTGCCCTCCTCTGCGTGTTTATCCGCCGCACGGGAGGCGCCGGGGGGAGCCGAATCAACTTCACGGGAAGGCTTGGGCATTTTCGAATTGCGGCGTGAACCGGGTCGCAGAGGGGCCTCTTCTTCCTCCGCCTCCGGCTCCGGCTCCGACTGACGATCACCACGAGATGGCGAACTCGTCACTGGACGACGACGGGTCCCGGAGCGCTGCTGGGCGTCCTGATCATCCTGTGAGTCAGATAACTGATCAGACGCATGCTCCGCTCCCAGCAGCTGCAACTTGTCGATCGAGAGATCACCCCGCATCAGTGTCGGCAAATTCAGATCCATCAGAAGTTGACCGGGTGTCTGGTAACGGTCCTCGGGTTTCTTGGCCATCATTCGTTGGACGATGGCGGCCACGCCAGCAGGAACGTTCCCATTCTTTTGACGAGGATCGGGAACAGGCTGCATAGCATGCGCCCGCAGCTTGTTCATGAGATCTCCTTCCGGATAGGGAGGGCTGCCGGTCAGCAGGTGATACCAGGTACAACCAAGCGAATAGAGGTCGCTGCGAATATCAGCCGCTTTGCTGTCTCGGGCCTGTTCCGGCGACATGTAGTCCACCGTCCCCACCGTAGTCCCCGCCCGGGTCAGCCCCAGATCGCCGTCCTCTTCCAGGAAGCGAGCCAGCCCCAGATCGGCCAGCTTCACAACTCCATCCCGATCACGAATCATCAGATTCGAAGGTTTAATGTCGCGATGCACGATCTGTCGCTGATTGGCATGCTGCAGTGCCAGGACCACCTGTTTGATGATGTCGAGCGACCGTTTGACCGGAATCACCCCGCGTTTACGCAGGAGTTCGAACGCATCGATCCCTTCCACAAATTCCATCGCGAGATACAGGTAGCCGTCAATCTCTCCCGATTCGTAAACGGAAACAATATTTGGGTGCTCCATCTGAGCCCCCGCCTGACCTTCGGCCTTAAATCGACGCACCAGAGTCTGGTTCGCGGCCTTGTCCTTTGGCAGAACTTTCAGAGCCACCGTCCGCTTCAGTTGCTGATCAATGGCAAGAAAGACGGACCCCATCCCCCCGGAACCCACCTTGCGCTGGATTTTGTACTTCCCCAGCGAAGACAAGTCGTCGAAGTCATCGGCGGAACTCGGTGGTGGTAAGGCATTCGCCATGCGGGAGACTCGAAGGACACACGCCCGGCAATTCATCATTCAGCGTGAAATTCAGTGTTTGAGACTATACCTCACTCCAACAAGTCAGGTCAAAGACAGTCGAAAAACTCCATGGCGAAACAGAAACGCCGCCCCGAATCTCTTCGGAACGGCGTCGGAATGTTCCCCATAACAACAAGCATCAATCGGCTTTGCTCCCCTTGCCCTTACCCTTGCCACCACGGCCGCCGCCAGGTGCGGACAGCGGATTCCTTAGACGTGTCGCAGGGCCACCGAGACGCCCGAATCCCCCTTCGTCTTCGTCTTCGAATCCGGACACATTGTTCACGCCACCGACAGGCTGGCTCATCCAGGCAAAGAATTCATCTTGTTTCTTCTGCTGCTTCTCCAGACGAGCGATCTCCGCTGCTTCTCGAACGGGGTCAATGACTGTCAGATCTCCTGTCGAGGCCTGAAACACAAGAGCCTCTTCAGGCAGCAGGGCTTCTCCGTTTGAACCACCGGGCAGCCGAAGATCCTTATGCAGATTCCGATCCAGAGCGACATCGGAATGCGTGTCTACGAACACGTCTGGCGACTTGAAGGAGTAATCCTTGACCTCCGCGACTGACTTGGCTGGGTCAATCACGTTCGTCTTGGCTTTACCTGCAATGTGCTGACCGGGATAGAGATCCACATCACCATGGACCGTGGTCCCCAATTTGGTGTCCCACTCGTATACAGACATCAAGGTCTTATTGCGACGAAGGTCGACATCCTTCACAAAGTAGGCGACATCCCGCTCGATCGTGACCGGCCTGGTGACATTGCTCCAGTCAGTCTCACGCGTCTCCCCGGCAACTACCGAGGCTTCTCCGTTTGCTTCCGAGGTCAGGTGACCGAAGTTCGGATTGTTGAGAACCAGTCGCACACGATACCGGTAGGTCTTGCCTGGATCGACATTGAAGTCCAGATAGCGGAACAGCAGCAGTTCACCTTCTGCCGTGACACTCTCTTTGATGTACTCGGCCAGCGCCTTGTTCTTTTCCACCTCGTCCTTGGTCTGACCAAGACGCTTCATCAGTTCTGCGTACGCTGCTTGAGGATCTCGTCCATTTGGAGCTCCTGGCATGTTGGGAATGTTACCAGGCCGACCGCCTCGACCTTTCCTCTTACCATCATCATTTCCCCGGTTCATCCCAATTCCGAGACCGAATCCCATCTCTCCATCATCGCCCATCCCACCACCCAGCATCTGGGATTGGAGTGAGCGGGCATCGCCTGCCACGGACGAAAAACCTCGCTTCTGCACCTTCTGGGGTTCGTCCAGGACCTGGTTCTTCTGCTGCTCTTCCCGCATTTTCATGAGTTCAGCATTGAGCCTCACTTCCTGCTGAATCTCCTCTGGTGAGAGTTCAAATTTCTCGATGCGGTGGTGCGAGGCATTTTTGCCCCAGACACCATAGATCCGCGGAGGAAGTGGCATCGTGATCGCGGAGTCAGTCACTGCAGCACGCACCACATCAGCCTCGGGCTGGCCCGATTGTTCCAGAACGTCGAGAGCCGCCTGAGTATCAACGGGTTCCCATTCCGTCCACTTGTCTGTTCGCCCGATCTGCTCCTGGCGTTCGAGATTGAAGTCAATTACTTCCAGCAACAGAGCGGCAGCCTCCATGGACATGGAGTTTGTAGCCTTCATGTATTCTGCAATCTGCTCTTTGATCGGAAACACTGCCCGCACGATCGCAAACTTGTAAGGCTGGGCTTCTCGCACGACACCAGCGGAGGGACCGTAACCGTCTTCATCACCCAGATCACCCCGACCAAACCCAATCAAGCCACCCTCTCCACCGATTCCCATCCCTGGAATGGCACCTGGTAAAACATTGTCATCTTTCTTACTACGTTTCCCGCCCCCCTTTTGCCCAGGGCCGCGAGGTGGCCGCCCGGCAGCGCCTGCAGGTGGAATGCGGACATCCCTGTCCTCGTCACCGTCTGATCGTCCGAGCATCAATCCTCCCGCAGGCAGGCCAGCTGTCCCAGGTCGCGGAACATTCCCACCACCGGAGAACTCATCGTCTTCTTCGCCAGGGGTATCCCCCGGCTTGGAAGCAGGATTGGTTCCCGGTTCCACTCCATTGGGAGAATCGGGATCCATAGACTGGTTCCCGGTAAACTCCAGTTGTGACATCGTAGGCTGACGCTCAATCAGAACTTTGCCTGCATCGGCCACCGCATCCTCAAGTTTCAGAAATTTTGGCTCACGCAGCGGCTCTTTCCCCTGCCACGGAGAGGTCACGAACTTCGTCGAAAATGCATATAACTGCGGTGAGATCGGAACCAGTAGTGCCTCATGCACCTGCTGAGTGGGTAGTTTTTCCTGAACCAGCTCATATTTCTTTCGATCCTCTTCCGGCCAGGAGTGGTTTGTCAGTTTGTCTTTACCACTCGCGACCTTATCGGTGATTTCAGCGGGGGTCCCTTTGTAGGACGACCACTGAGCCCCTCCGATAAAGACGAGCGACATGAGCGCAACGATCCCGAAGATCACCTTTTCGGTGTGGTTGACCAGGAACGCTTTCGCGTTGAAGCCTTTGCCAGCCATGGGACACCTCTTGTTTCAATTTCGAGTGAGACTTCGAAGACCGTCTGTGTCAACGAGATTTAGACTTGGTCGGGTCAGCGGGAGTTCCCACGAACTCCAGCGTCGCAGCGTTAGGGAGTGGATGGTTTCACTGGGACCTCGGGGGCCTTGGCAGGCTCTTTGGCAGGGACTTCCGGAGAGGAGAACTCATCGTCCGTATTTCCATCGGCAGCCGGTGCCTCCTCAACGGGAGCAGTATCACTGGCCGGAGGCGCGCCTTCGGCTGCCGACTCCGCGACCGGAGCCTCGGATGCGGCCTTACCAGTGGAACTTTCTTCCGCGAATTCGTCGGCTGCAGCAGCCTCTGCCTCTGCGGAGGCAGCTGCGTCAGATCCGGTGTCCTTCTCCATTTCAGGTTCAGTTTTGGCGTTGGCAGCATCTGCGGTTTCGGGCGGAGTCTCGCCTTCACCCTCAGTTGCGGGAGTCACAGCTTCTTCGCTGGCCATCTCGCCTTCTGCGGCATCAGCGGACTCATCCGCGGGAGCGGCTTCCCCACCAGATGGCTCGGCGCCTTCCTCCGGGATCTCGGACTTCGGCTGGCGATAAATCGTAATCAACCCCGTGAGGTCCAGCTGGACGCGATCCGGTTGGAGAAGCGCATCGGGTGGATATCCGGTATTGCCAGGAGCGGGAACACCACGGGGAGCACCACCGACTCCCCCCCGTAACTGTCCTCCTCGACCGAGAGCACCAAACCCACCCTCACCGTCCTGCATCGGCGGACCAGGCACATTCATCGGGCGGGTTATTCCTCTACTTCCACCTCCACCTCCACCTCGAAACATCCCCTCCCCATCATCATCATCATCACTCCTGAATCCCCC